>CAYPVG010000361.1:0-4233 GCA_964414085.1 uncultured Boseongicola sp.
CATGTTGGATTGCTCAGAAACCTTTGGAGACTTTTTTGCGCCTGGTAATCAGACCATTCAACAACCCTTTGATGGAGAGACCATTCCCTATGAAGAGCAATTCTTTATCCTCGGCTACACAGATGAGGCATGCCCATTTAAAGCGTCCCACGTGGGGACGTTCTTCATGGGACTCTACCGTGCTATGACCAACCGGAGTGAACCCGTTTATTCAGCACATGAACCACCTCAACATGTTTTTGTTCGCGCTTGGCAGCGCTACATCATCCCAGTATTCGCCCAAACCGGTGAGATCTCGAGTTTTCTCGCGATAAATGTCCCAGAAAACGAGCTCCGCGCTGGCCTCGAGCTAATGACCGATCCGGTCATGGTGCTGACCGATGATCAGGATATTGTGTATGCCAACCGCGCGGCACAGACGATGTTCAAATTGCCGAAACTGCTAACGAACGAAAAGTTCGAACCTGCGACGGGCATCCCGTTGAACACTCATTACAGCCCTGTCGATTTGCTAACCAAGAACCACGTTGAAGATTCTGTTCAGCTGACAATCAAAGGTTCGATCGTCGAGCGGCTGGTTATGACAGTAAGCGCCGCACAGTACAAAAACCTCGCGTACTACGTCGTCGTGATGCGCCTGATCGGAACCTGATACGCCATTGCGGCCACTTAAGCACTGATTTAGGGTCTCCTTCAAAATACTTAGGGAGATCCGAAATCATGACCGACCGCCCACAAGGCTTTGATACGCTTCAGATTCATGCTGGCGCCAGCCCAGATCCGGCCACCGGCGCGCGCCAAGTACCAATCTATCAGACAACAGCATATGTATTCCGTGACGCCGATCACGCTGCAGCACTGTTCAACCTGGCGGAAGTTGGCAACATCTACTCGCGCCTGACAAACCCAACTGTCAGCGCGCTCGCCGAACGCATCACGCATCTTGAAGGTGGCATGGGCGGCATCTGCTGTTCATCCGGTCACGCCGCACAGATCATGGCTCTCTTCCCGCTGATGATGCCCGGCTGCAATGTTGTCGCATCGAACAAACTCTACGGCGGTACCTACACGCAGCTGACCCAGACAATCAGACGCTTCGGCTGGTCCGCCACTCTCGTCGATTTTGACGATCTGGATGCCGTTCGCGCAGCTATCGACGACGATACGCGTGCGATCTTCTGTGAATCGATTGCCAACCCTGGCGGCTACATCACAGACCTGGACGCGATCGGGAAATTGGCGGACGAAGTAGGTCTTCCGCTTATCGTCGACAACACATCCGCCTCGCCCTACCTCTGCAACCCGATCAAGCACGGTGCGACACTCGTCGTACACTCGACGACCAAATACCTGACTGGCAACGGAACGGTGACCGGCGGCGCAGTTGTCGACTCTGGCAAGTTTGACTGGGGTGCGTCTGGCAAGTTCCCATCCCTCGCCGCTCCAGAACCCGCTTACCACGGCCTGAACTTCTACGAAGCTCTGGGTGGCATGGCCTTCACCTTCCATTCGATTGCAGTGGGTTTGCGCGATCTCGGCATGACAATGAACCCACAGGGCGCGCACTATACGCTGATGGGCATCGAAACGCTGTCACTGCGCATGCGGAAACACGTTGAGAACGCGCAGAAAGTTGCGAACTGGCTCGAGAACGATCCACGGATCGAAAAGGTCACCTATGCAGGCCTCGAAAGCTCGCCTTACTACGAACGCGTGTCTCGTATCTGCCCGAACGGTGCCGGTGCTCTATTTACCGTAGCGGTGAAAGGTGGCTACGACGCCTGCGTCAAACTCGTCGACAGCCTTGAGATGTTCAGCCATGTCGCAAACCTTGGCGATGCGCGCTCGTTGATCATCCACTCGGCTTCGACAACGCACCGTCAGCTGTCCGACGAACAGCGCGAAGCCGCAGGCGCAAGCCCGAACGTTGTCCGCCTGTCGATCGGTATCGAAGACGCTGATGACATCATCGCGGACCTCGATCAGGCTCTTACGAAGGCAACCGCCTAAGATCAACCGGGGCGGCCGCCGCTGCCCCGAGCCCTCCCCGAAAAGGCGACGGATATGGTCGACATCGCAACCCGTGTCTGGAACCATAAGTGGAAGATCGATCCGATCGTCCGCTCTCTGATTGATGATGACTTCTACAAACTGCTGATGTGCCAGTCGGTCTTTCGAAACCGACCCGATACGCGCGTCACATTCAGCCTCATCAACCGCGCCAAACATATTCCCCTCGCCAATTTGATCGACGAGGGCGAACTGCGCGAACAGCTCGATCACATCCGCTCACTCTCACTCAGCCGCGGTGAAAACACATGGCTCCGAGGGAACACATTCTACGGCAAGCGCCAGATGTTCCGCCCCGACTTTATGGAGTGGTTCGAGAATTTGCGCCTACCTGACTACCATCTCGAACGTGTCGGCGACCAATACGAGTTAACCTTCGATGGTGCCTGGCCCGAAGTCATGCTTTGGGAAATCCCGGCTCTGGCTGTGTTGATGGAACTCCGCGGCAGGGCTGTATTAAAGGACATGGGGCGCTTCGAACTCCAGGTTCTCTATGCCCAAGCCATGACCCGCGTCTGGGAAAAGGTCGAAGCGCTTCGAGGCATCGACAATCTGCTATTGGCCGACTTTGGCACACGCCGCCGTCACTCATTCCTATGGCAGGATTGGTGCGTGCAAGCCCTCCACGAGGGCCTCGGCGCCAACTTCATTGGCACCTCCAACTGCCTGATCGCCAAGAATCGCGATTTAGAGGCAATCGGAACCAATGCCCACGAACTCCCAATGGTGTATTCGGCGCTCGCCTCCACGGATGAGGAACTTGCAGAAGCCCCCTATCGAGTCCTGGCCGACTGGCACGAAGAACATGACGGCAATCTCCGCATAATCCTTCCCGACACCTACGGGACCGCACAGTTTCTCGACAATGCGCCAGATTGGCTGGCGGGCTGGACGGGCATCCGGATAGACTCAGGCGATCCGGCGACTGGCGCAGAAACAGCCATTCAATGGTGGAAGGATCGCGGAGAAGACCCGACAGAGAAACTCGTAATTTTCTCCGATGGCCTCGACGTGGAAAAGATCACAGAACTCCACGCCAAATTCTCGGGTCGCGTTCGCGTCAGCTTCGGTTGGGGTACTATGCTCACGAATGACTTCAGGGGCCTCGTACCAAATGACGCACTCGCCCCTTTCTCACTTGTATGCAAAGCCATCGCAGCTAACGGCAACGCAACTGTTAAGTTGAGCGACAACCCAAACAAGGCAATGGGTCCCACGGACGAGATCGCACGCTACAAGCGAGTCTTTGGCGTAGGCGAACAAGAGAGCCTGGAAGTAGTTGTCTAGACCTCAACTTTCGCGGTGATGGGAAGGTGGTCCGAAGCCACTTTTGTCAGCGATGTTTCAACAACCGCCGCATCCTTCAACTTTACATCCTTATCTAAGGCAATCCGATCAAGCGCTGCCACTGGTCGTGCGGCATGAAATGTCGCCCCGGGCGCGTGGATTTGGAACCCGTGTAATCCGGTCAGTCCCGCGCCTCGATTCCATTCGTTAAAGTCACCCATAACGATCGTCGGTCGCGATTTCAGGGTCCCAAGTTTCGCAGAAAGTGCATCGTATTGCAGCCGGCGCGAACGCGTAAGAAGCCCAAGATGGACAGCCACAATGCGTAAATCCCGACCGCGAACCTCCAAATCTGCAATGACAGCGCCACGCGGCTCCAACCCCGGCAAGTCCATCGTGTGAATGTCGTCCACTTCGACATCGCGCCCCAACAGGATCGCATTGCCATGCCATCCAAGGCTGACTTCGCTTTTTGATGACCTCAACGGGACAAGGTCAGTTTCGGCCTCAACCATCCAGGCAGGAAGAGCCGCAGGCCTTCGACCCAACCGGCGGTCGGCTTCCTGCAATGCCACGACATCTGCACCAAGGTTATTGATCCCATGCACAACCCGCATCGGGTCGCGTTTGCGGTCGAGTCCGACACATTTTCTGATGTTCCAACTGGCAAGCTGAATTTGGCTCATTAATCTAATATAAGAAGGCCAAGACGATCTCGCACAAGGGAACGACAGAAAGTCACATGAAATTCGACCGCATCCCCTACCTGACGCTAGCGATCTGGGTCATTTTGATCGGCGCGACCGTCTTTGCTGCCGCAACGCGCCACTGGTCCAATGTCTTTGTCATAGTCACAGCACTGGTGCTGACCGTTCT
>CAYPVG010000362.1:0-3502 GCA_964414085.1 uncultured Boseongicola sp.
TTCCAGGGTCAGACGCGCGTCTGGAACAAGCACAGGCATCTTCCCAAGCCTTGATAGATGCGGGTTATGTAGCGATTGGCTTGGATCATTTCGCGCTCCCCGACGATCCGATGGCGAGGTTGTTAGGCGCGGGCAAGTTAAGACGAAACTTTCAAGGCTACACCACTGATCAGGCTGAAACGATGCTTGGAGTTGGTGCTACGTCCATTGGTCGAACTCCTTATGGATACGCGCAGAACATTGCTGAGACGGGCGCTTGGGCGCGCGCGGTCGATAGCGGTCAACTGCCAGTCGGAAAAGGCTATGGATTTAAAGGTCAGGATCAACTGCGCAGCTTTGTCATTGAGAAACTGATGTGCCAGTCGGTCGTTGATCTAAAAGCTGCCGGTCGTCGTTTTGGCTTCGCGCCAAGCTGGTACGACGAGCATTTAGTAGACATCAAAAGCCTCGCGCTTGATGGGTTGGTTCGATTGGAGGACGGCGTTCTTACGCTGACCGAAACGGGGCGCTTAATGGTGCGCGTTGTCGCTTCTGTCTTTGACGAATACTTGCCGACATCCACGGCACGTCACGCAGTGAGTGTTTAGGGATCGCCGTTGATAACTCGGCGAGCCACGTCTGTGAGAATGTGCTCCATATCGAAATCGAGCTCCATTTTCGACAGTTTGCCGTCAATGCGCAGAAAAGACAGCCCGTGAACAAAGCTCCACAGTAGGAAGGCTCGTTGGCGGTCGACGTCTTCAATGACAGAACTGTTTCGGCACCAAGCGACCTCTTGTTGAACAAGTTCGAACGTATTGCTGCCAAGAGATTCCAGTTTCTCGTTATCGTCATGATCTTTTGCCCAACCGAACATTAGGCGGAAAACGCCGGGTTCGGCTTGCGCAAACCTGACGTAGACTCGGCCAAGCGCCACAATCCGAGGAAGTGTGCCTCGCTCATGCGGCACGAGTTCCTCCATCATTTGCTCGAACTGCCGCATCATGCCCTCTGCGGCCACTTCTTGGAGCATTTCATCCTTATTTTTGAAGTGTTTATAGGGAGCGGCGGTGGATACTCCCGCGACACGGCATGCTTCTGAAACAGAGAAATGCTCAGGGCCTTTTTCTTCGACAAGAACGCGCGTCGCTTCGATAAGCTGCGCTCGCAGATCACCGTGATGGTAGCTGCCGCGTACTGAAGTTTTTTGTGCCGTCGTCATGATCCAAGTTCTTTCAAACAACGTAAGACTTGTCAAAGTAAGAGTTTCTAACATATGTAAGAGTCTCTAACATTCCAAGTTGATTCCTGCGAGGACCACGAAATGACCGACGAGAAAAAGCCAGGTTTGTTGAAAAAAACACTGAAGTGGACGGCGTCCACCGCCTTGACGTTGGGCGTTGTCGCTGGCGCAGGTGCGACGGTTATGTTTGGCGCAAGCGCTCTGGCCGAGCGATCAGATCAGGTGCCTGAACGGCAGGCGGCGGCTCTGACACAAGTCGCGGTAACGCCCTTGTATCGCCAGCAAAGCTACATCGTCGAGCGGCGCTTCATCGGGCAGGTTGAGGCGCGAGAGACCGTGTCGATCTCCTTCGAGTTGGGTGGCAGACTTTCTGAACTTCTGGTCACAGAAGGTGAGAAGATCGAGATGGGGGCGGTTCTTGCCCGTCTGGACACCAGCCTACTTGAAGCTGAGAGAACGCGGCAAATGGCACGACGCGACGCGGTTTTATCTCAATTGGAGTTTGCTCAATCGCAGTTGGATCGCGCTAGTGCGCTCAAGGCAGATGGCTTTGCATCTGTGGAGGTTCTCGACAATGCGCGAACTTCGCGTGATTCCTTGGAGGCACAACTCGCCGAAGTTGAAGCCGGATTGGAGTCGATCGAGATCAATCTGGAGAAGTCGGTGCTAAGGGCACCTTTCTCAGGACAAATTGGCGCTCAGTTTGTTGACAATGGTAGCACTCTCGGTGCCGGTCAAAGCGTTGTTACGCTGGTCGATACGGCAAATGCAGAAGTGCGGGTCGGGTTACCTTTGGATGTCAGCGAAGCGAACCTTGTGAACGCAACCGTAGATGTGGCCCAAAGCGCTCACTCGGCGACGCTGCAGAGCATTCGACCTGATATCGACCCAACAACGCGAACCAGAGCAGCAATCTTCTCGGTTGAAGCGGAAAACACGCCTGTGTTCGGGCAAACCGCAACGCTGCGTTTGCCCGAGACCGTTCAAGCGGAGGGCGTATGGGTTCCCATCGATGCCCTGCAAGAAGGGTCAGCGGGTGTTTGGACAATCCTGGTTGTTGATGGCGGCGTGGTTAGGCCTTCGACTGTGGAAGTGCTGCATGCCAGAGAAACCGATGCCTATGTCCGTGGTACTTTTTCCGACGGGGCGCTGATGGTTCAATCTGGTGCACACCGCATTGTGCCGGGACAGGCCGTCGATATCGTTGAGAAGGGGTAGTCGCATGGAAACGCTTACCTTTCGCCAGCCGAGGCTTGTAGCGCTCATCCTTCTGGTTCTTGTGTCCGCAGGTCTCTCGTCGTTCTTGTCGCTAGGCCGCCAGGAAGATCCGACCATCACCAATATCTTCGCGACGGTTACTACCTCTTTTCCGGGAGCCGATCCCGCCCGCGTCGAGGCATTGGTGACAAGTGAGATTGAAGAAGAACTTCGCGAAATTTCTGAAGTAAACATCATCACCTCGGTGTCTCGCACCGGTGTTTCCGTCGTTTCGGTTGAGCTGCTGGAAACGCTCGATGAAGCCACGATTGAGCAAGTCTGGTCTGAGGCCAGAGACGCGGTCGAAGACGCACGCCGCGACTTTCCGGCAGGCGTGCAACCGCCTGAGTTCAATTCTGAAGGCATCAGCGCTTATTCCGCGGTGATCTCCGTGACAGCCGATCACGACGCAGTTCCGATTACACTTGTGCATGCGCACGCAGAGACGTTGGCGGATCGCATGCGGTCCATACCGTCGACCCGAGCCGTCGATTTGTTTGGAGAACCAGAAGAAGAAGTGCTGGTGACTGTAGATCACGCAAAGGCCGCCGCTCTTGGGATGACCACGTCTGAGATAGCGCAGCGCATCTCCGCCGCCGATGGCAAGGTACAGGCAGGTCAAGTTCTGGACGATCAGTCCGATTTGACCGTTAACATTTCAGGGGAAATCAAGGCTCTCGACCGTCTGTCGGACATTGTCTTGCGGGAGAGCGCGACCGGTGCTGTCGTCCGCTTAACAGACATTGCCGAAATCACTCGCGGTGCACGTGCACCCGCGACGGAAATGGCTATAGCCAACGGCCGCCCTGCAGTCCTGATCGGCGTTCTTGCACAAGATGGTGTTCAAATAGACCGTTGGATGGAGTTCGTCCGCACAGAGCTGGATGACGGTCAGGCGGCGATACCGGCGGGTCTTTCGGAGACACTCCTGTTCGATCAGAGCACTTACACTGCGGACAGGTTGGCCGAGGTCGGCACCAATATGGCCATTGGGGTGGCCTTAGTTGTCGCTGTTCTGTTCAT
>CAYPVG010000363.1:0-6925 GCA_964414085.1 uncultured Boseongicola sp.
GCAAAGTGCTGACGTCCGACGCCGGACTGCGCTTTATGGTCGACTTCGAAGGCGCAACACATCTCGACCACGGAGATGCCTTCACGCTCGACAACGGGACAACCATTGCTGTCGAAGCCGCACCTGAGGACCTTGTCGAAACTACCGGCGACGATCTGCTGCGCTACGCGTGGCACATCGGTAATCGTCACACACCATGCCAGGTCGAGCCCACACGGCTGCTAATAGCGCGCGACCACGTGATCGAAGCCATGCTGACCCAACTCGGAGCCACGACCCGGATTGTCAACGAACCCTTCATTCCTGAGGGCGGCGCTTACGGCCATGGCCGCACATTCGGTCATGACCACGGCCATACACACCATGAGCACGGCCACTCCCACGACCACCATCATCACCATGACTGAAGACGCTGATCTACTGACCCTTATGCACTGGCTGTCCCCGGTCTTCCCGGTCGGCGGCTACGCATATAGTCAAGGCTTGGAACAGGCCATCGCATCGGGGGCAGTGGAAACAGCAGAGGATCTGCAAAGCTGGCTCGAAACCGTTCTTATCGATGGAACGGGTCAGGCAGACGCAATACTTCTCAGCCTCGCAGTCGATAGCACACAGGATGCCGAGCAACTAAATCATTGGGCGAAGGCCTTCGCAGCATCATCAGAACGTTGGCAGGAGACCGCAGAGCAGGGCGCTGCGTTCACACGGGCCGTCAACGAATTGACCGAAAGCACAGATGTGCCTGCCGCGCTTCCAATCGCAGTCGGTCGCGCTGCACGCAGGCTTTCGCTCTCGCCGGAACGTGTTGCTGCTTTCTATCTGCAGTCCATGATCGCAAATCTCGTAACAGGTGCCGTTCGTCACGTCCCTCTTGGGCAAGTCGAGGGGCAAAAGGTCATTGCAGCCCTGTCGCCGACAGTCTTAAAGCTCGCCGTTCGCGCGCAAGGGCGCTGCATCGAGGATATCACCTCGGCCACCTTTGGTGCAGATCGCGCCTCAATCGCCCACGAAACCCAAGACGTCAGGATTTTTCGCACATGAGCAGACTGAATGGCCCTCTTCGTATTGGCATTGGCGGCCCGGTGGGAGCTGGCAAAACCTCCCTGACTGAAGCGCTCTGCCGTGACCTCGCCAAACACTATTCCGTCGCGGTCGTGACGAACGACATATATACCCGCGAGGACGCCGAGGCTTTGACCCGTGCTCAGGTCCTCCCGGCATCCCGTATTCGAGGTGTGGAAACAGGTGGCTGTCCACATACCGCTATCCGTGAAGATGCTTCGATCAACTTGGCCGCGATCGCGGACTTGCGGTTTGAGTTCCCCGACCTCGACATGGTTTTGATCGAGAGCGGCGGCGACAACCTTGCGGCAACCTTCTCTCCCGAGCTTGCCGACGTCACAATCTACGTGATCGACACAGCGGCAGGCCAAGACATTCCGCGCAAGAAAGGTCCTGGCCTCACGAAATCCGACCTTTTGATTGTGAACAAAATTGACCTTGCGCCTCACGTTGGCGTCGATGTCGCTCAACTGACTGCCGATACCAAAGCAGCGCGTGCAGGCCGCCCTTACGTGATGGCGTCGATACGCGCAGGAAAAGGTGTGCCGGAAATTATCGCCTATTTAGAAGAGCTTGGCGGATTTCAGCCCGCGGAAGCGTCAGTTTCGGGCTGACGCATAGCCAATCGCGCCTCAGCGGCCTCCAGGTGGTGTCGGAACCGGGGTATCGGACGATCCGCCAGAACGGCACGACACAAAAGTGCTGTGAGATACGGCCGATCCTCGGCGATCACCCGCGCCAGCAGCGCCCGCAAATACGGCATGTGCTTCCTGCGCGCGCGCATCTTCCGCGCCAAGGTAACCGGCGACAGAGTTCCTGCCACCGCTTCATCGCAGATACGGGAAATCAACCCCATTGTGCGTAAGTCGCCATCAATAGCGCCAGAGCGCCCACGCCGATACCGATGCTTGAAAATGTTTGGCCCTCTGAACAAAGCCGCATGCATAGCGTCTTCAACCTCGTCCGGGTCGTAGATCAGGTAAGCTGCATCGGCCGCTTCTAGCATGTCCGGCGCGAACCCGTAACGAGACGTGAAATCCATCCGTCGCGTACCTTCGAACCGACCATCCCATTCAGTCAGCGAGCGGCTTAAAGTTGCTTGAGGAGAAACCGCGATCACCGTCGCCCCCGGCGCCACGACCGAAAACGCCGCCGCTGCATAACCACACATGCCTGCGCCGTAGAAAATGACCTTGTCGAAGTCCTCAAAGAACCCTTCGTCCACGAGGCGATCAAAATACCCGTAAACGAAATGGCTCCGGTACCACGTGTCCTTCATGGCGAGGATCGTCAGATGTGACCAGCCCCGGCTTTCGCAAACGTCAAACCCAAGCGGCATACCGGTCTCGCTGACCGATCGCACCGCCGGTAACGTCTCAAATGACACGAACAAAACATCCTGCGAACGGTCGATAAACACCGCCGCATGATCGTCACCCAAAGGTGAAAAATATCCTTCTTCCTCACCGATATCCTCAAGCTGAACCAGCCATTGGGTATCTGTGAGATCGTCGGATAAAGCAGCCCCCGCTACCATATCACTCGTCCCCCAACCAGTGAGCCTATTCTAGCGGCCCCATGGTCAAAGAGACAAGCCACGCCAACGCAACAAAGAGTGTTAACTGTTTCGCGCTGGGCAACAGCCAAAAAAGACGAAAGCCCGACGCAACGCCGGGCTTTTTCTGTTCAAAAGGCAGGAAGGTTACTTCGCAGGGCCGATCATCATGACCATCTGGCGGCCTTCCATCTTCGGCATATTCTCAACCTTGCCGAGCCCTTCAACGTCTTCGGCTACACGTTCAAGCAGCTCACGTCCAAGGTTCTGGTGCGCCATTTCCCGGCCGCGGAAGCGCAGGGTGACTTTGACCTTGTCGCCGCCTTCCAGGAACCGCGTGACGTTGCGCATTTTTACGTCATAGTCGTGCGTGTCCGTATTTGGACGGAACTTCACTTCCTTAACGTCGATGGTCTTTTGTTTCTTGCGTGCCTCGCTCTCGCGCTTTTGCTGCTCATACTTGAACTTTCCAAAGTCCATGATCTTGCAAACAGGCGGCGTGGCGTTTGGAGAAATTTCTACCAGATCCAATCCGGCGTCTATTGCCATCTCAACGGCACGTTCCGGTGTTACGACACCGACGTTCTCTCCTTCGGCTCCGATGAGACGGATTTCGGGTGCGCGGATGTGTTCGTTGATCCGGGGGCCCGTGTTACGCACCGGGGGTGCGTTGTGTGGTCTGCGAGCGATGGTGTTAGTCCTTTCCAATATGGCTCTATAGGTTGCGGAAAATAAGGGCAGTTCGGCGCGCTTTCAACCAGAAAGCCGCATTGTGCTGTCGCGATCGAAAGATTGGTGTCTTTCTGTCATTATCAGACGTGACAACAGGAGCTTTTCCGCTCGCGAGGTCTCAGATCTGCGCCATTCTCCGCGAATTTCCCCCTTTAATTTCTGTGGCCTATCGACTTCATTGCGCTCAGTGCCACAACGAAGATGGCATCTCTAATTTGGAGTACGAAAAATGCGCATTGGATTGATCATCGTAGCCCTCGTCGCCGTGGCCGGCTTTGCATGGCTTGCCCTCGGCAGCCAGGAAGGCGAACCCGTCGCCGCCGAACCGGCCGCAGCCCCGGTCGTCGAAGAAGAAACAGTCGAGGAAACCACCGAGGCGGCCGAGGAAGCTGTCGAAGACGTTGTCGAGCAGGTTGAACAAAAGGTTGAAGAGGTCGTTCAAGAGGCCGAAGCCGCCGTTGAAGAAGTCGTCGAAGACGTCAAAGAGGAAGCGGCCGAAGCTGTCGATAACGCAGTCGACTCTGTCACCGAAAGTGCTGCTGATGCTTTGACAGATGCCGTTGGAGATGACGGTGAAACAGCGAATGCCGTTGGTAACGCTTTGAATAATCTGACAAACAACTAATCGAAGTAAAAAGAAAACACCGCGCAGCTTCTGCGCGGTGTTTAGATTCAGTCGTAATGACTTAGTCTAGGAATGCTTTTTCCACGACGTAATGCTGAGGCCGTGAATTCGCACCTTCGACCAGGCCATAACCTTCCAGCATGTCCTTGATCTCAAGGTTGAACGCCAAGTTTCCGCAAACCATCGCACGATCAGTTTCCGGGCTAAGCTCTGGAACATTGAGGTCATTGAAGACGTCGCCTGAGCGCATCAGATCGGTGATCCGCCCCATCTTTGGGCTCTCTTCGCGCGTTGTCGTCGGGTAGTAGCGCAGTTTCTCGTGGAACCCTTCGCCCATCAGTTCAGCCAGAAGTTCGTCCTGCCGAATGCTCTCAATCAACTCGCGCCCATATGTCAGCTCACCAACTTCGCGGCAGGTGTGTGTGATAACGACTTCGTCGTAGTCTTCATAAGTCTGCGGCTCGCGCAACAAAGATGCGAATGGCGCAAAGCCTGTGCCCGTCGCGAAAAGCCAAAGGCGCTTTCCAGGCAGCAACGCATCATGAACCAGCGTCCCAACCGGTTTTGGCCGCAAAATGATCTCATCGCCCGGCTTGATGTGCTGCAATTTCGATGTCAGCGGGCCGTCCTGAACCTTGATGGAGTAAAACTCGAGCTCTTCGTCCCACGAAGGCGATGCAATAGAGTACGCACGAAGCAGTGGCTTTTGCTTGCCGGTCTTCGGGTCCGGATCGCCCATCAAACCGATCATCACAAACTCACCCGAACGGAACCGCAGCGAAGCGGGGCGGGTGCAGCGGAAGGAAAACAAACGATCCGTATAGTGTTTCACGTCGGTCACTGTCTGTGCGTCAGGCAGTGTCACGGGTTTGGCGGCGGTTTCGGTCACTAGTGTCAACTCAGTCATATCTCTTCGCGGCCCGTGATAGGGCCGCCCTTCGTCTTAAACGTTGATGTCTGTCAATTAAAGTGTGGTTCAGGCGCGCAGTCGGGACTGGTAGTCGTGGCTCTCCCAATTCGCGCGGCGAAGCCACTGTGTTTCTGGCTGGCGTTCGGCCAATTCTTCGCTGATTTCAACCTCATCGAACCCCGAGCGGCGCGCCATCGCGTACTGATCTGCAATGACATGTCCGCGTGCACGCAGGCGTCCATGAAACCCCATAAGGCGCAGTCGCCGGGCAATCGTGAACCCACGTCCATCTGCAAAACTTGGGAAATCAACGCGGATCAGATCGATCCCACTCAAACGGCCTTCCAAAGCAGCTGGATCAGCGTCGCTCGCCAAATCGACCGCAACTGCAGGGGCGGCGTCATTTGCAGCCAGGTTGTCCAAGGCTGTGAAGCCATGGGTCCAGTCATCGGCCTCAAATCCAGCGTCTGTAACGATGATGCTCATAGTGTTGCCTCTTCCAGTCGCCGCACGGTCTTTCCGTCCACGACGTGAATGCCACATTCCGATTTGTCCTGACCGCGCCAGCGTCCGGCGCGAGGGTCTTCGCCCTCGGCGACACGGGTCGTGCACGGCAAACAGCCGATGGACGGATAGCCTTTCGCCACCAAAGGATGCCGCGGCAAACGGTTGTTCAGAATGTACTCCTGCACATCTTCGGGGGTGAAATGCGCCAGCGGGTTGATCTTGATCCGCGCATCGCCGTCCGCTTCAAAGAACGACAGCTCAGCACGTTTTCCGCCCTGATACCGTTTCCGGCCGGTGACCCACGCGTCGTAGGGCTCCAAAGCGCGCTGCAACGGCTCTGTCTTGCGCATGGCACAGCATGCGTCTGGGTTTTTCGCGTGCAGGCGGTTGTTCGGATCGTTCACAAACGTGATGTCGCGATCCGGCCCGATCACCTGAACATTTGTCAGACGCATCTTGGACGCCACTTCGCGTTGGTAGTCCAGCGTCTCGGGAAACAGCATTTCGGTATCAAGGAACAAGACCGGTGCTGTTCGATCAATGACCGACAGCATGTGCAACAGCACAACCGACTCCGCTCCAAACGACGACACCAAAGCGGTTGCTCCAACCTGCGGATCAGCCAGCGCACGTTCCAGCACGGACGTACCCGAGTGATGCGCGTAAAGGCGGTTCAGGTCGGCCACGCGTTCAGCAACCGGGGCGAGGGGGGCTTCAAGCGGCATTCTGAGCCTCCTTTTCTGGATAAAGCGCAGCTTTGAACGGCGCCATTCCAAGACGACGGTATGTCTCGATAAAGGTCTCGTCGGCGCTTTCACGAGTTTCAAGATATGTCTCGATGACACGCTCAATCGCCGGAATGATCTCTTCTGCCGAGAAACCTGGTCCAGCGCGTTCGCCAACAGCGGCCTTTTCCGAACCGTCACCGCCCAGAGTGATCTGGTAGTTCTCAACACCAGCCCGATCGAGTCCAAGGATCCCAATGTGTCCAACGTGGTGGTGTCCACAGGCATTGATACATCCCGAAATCTTAATCTTCAGCGCGCCAATCTCATGCTCCAGCTTCAGCTCGTCAAAGCGCGTCGCAATTTCCTGCGCAATCGGGATCGACCGCGCGGTCGCCAGCGCGCAATAGTCCATGCCCGGGCAGGCGATGATGTCGCTGACGAGGCCAATGTTGGCCGTCGCCAGCCCCGCCGCGCGCAACTGCTCATAGACCGCCGGGAGATCGGCCCGATGCACATGCGGCAGTATGACGTTCTGCTCGTGGGAGATGCGCAGCTCGTCATGGGAATAATGCTCCGCCAGATCGGCGAGCACCCGCATCTGGTCGGAGGAGGCATCGCCGGGCGTGCCCCCGATGGGCTTGATCGAGACACTTACAATGGCGTACTGCGGTTGCTTGTGCGGCGTCACATTGGTGTCGATAAAGGAGCGCAGGCCCGCCCCCACCGGTGTCTCAGGCACCGGCCGGATGTTCCAGACAGGCGCCGCAAAGCTCGCCTCGATCCGGGCGACTGTGGCCGGGTCGACG
>CAYPVG010000364.1:0-3506 GCA_964414085.1 uncultured Boseongicola sp.
GAAGCAAACGGGGTCGGAACCTCCACCGAAACACATTCTGAACGCACCGACTTCAATGATGAAGGATCAGGGGTATGGGGAAGGCTATGCCTATGACCATGATGCCGAAGAAGGGTTTTCGGGGCAGAACTATTTTCCTGAGGGCATGAAACGGGGCGTTTACTACCAACCGGTTGAGCGCGGGTTTGAGCGCGAGTTGAAACGGCGCTTGGATTACTTTGTCAAACTGCGCGCAAAACGCGGCGAGAGTTGACAAACACGCGCTTGGGCGCGAGACGACGCGGCATGTTGGGACATTTTATCTCTGTCGGGATTGGCGGCGCATTGGGTGCAATGGCACGCTATGGCGTTGGCCTTGCAGTTGTACGTGCCTTTGGGCAGGGATTTCCGCTGGGGATCATTGCGGTCAATGTGCTGGGGTCCTTCTTGATGGGTGTTGCCGTGGTCATAGCGGGTCAGCGTGGGCTGGATTGGATGTCGCCACTGTTGATGACCGGTTTTCTTGGGGGATTCACGACGTTTTCGGCGTTCTCGCTTGAGGCCTATACGCTCTATGAGCGAGGTGAGGTCGGGCAGGCCGCTCTTTATGTGGGTTTGTCTGTTGCCTTGTCGATTGGCGGCTTGGTTTTGGGCGTCTGGATGACGCGGAGTTTGCTGGCATGAGTGGTGTACAGACCCTTACCGTTGCGATCGACGACGCAGATCAGCGGCTTGACCGCTGGTTTCGCAGGCAGTTTCCGCATGTACCCCAGGGGCGCATTGAGAAAATGTGCCGGAAAGGTGAAATACGTATAGACGGAGGCCGGGTTAAGGCGGCGACGCGTCTGGAGGCAGGACAAAAGGTGCGAGTACCACCATTGCCTGATGGTAAAGCTCCAGCTGTGAAGCGTTCTACCGTATCCGATGCGGATGCGGAGATGATCCAGAGCACTGTGCTTTGGCGCGACGATCATCTGATCGCCATCAACAAGCCGCCAGGGCTGCCGACGCAAGGCGGCAGCAAACAGACGCGGCATGTGGATGGATTGGCAGAGGCACTGACATTCGGCTTTGAGGAAAAGCCGCGATTGGTCCACCGCTTGGACAAGGATACCTCTGGGCTCTTGCTGCTTGCCAGGACACGGACAGCTGCCAATAAGCTGGCCGATGCATTCCGGGCACGCGAGACGCGAAAGATTTATTGGGCGGCAGCTGCTGGTGTGCCCCATCCAACAATGGGCACGGTGCGATATGGTTTGGTCAAGGCACCAGGGCATGGTTCTGGCGGCGAGGGCGAGAAGATGCATTGCGTTCACCCGCGTGATGTGGACCAGACACCGGGGGCCAAGCGAGCGACAACTGATTACGCGGTGCTGTCCTCTCTGGCGAAGCGGGTGAGCTGGCTGGCGTTGGTTCCTGTGACTGGTCGAACGCATCAGCTGCGTGCGCATATGGCCGAGCTTGGACACCCCATTGTCGGTGATGGAAAGTACGGCGGTTCGGCGCAGGAAAACCTTGGCGACGGTTGGGGTGCGCAGCTTGGCGGTGAGATCAGCCGTAAGTTGCATTTGCACGCGCGATACCTTGAGCTTACGCACCCCTTCACCGGCAACCATCTTTCACTGACGGCACCACTGCCCGAACATATGTCGCGAACTTGGGATTTTCTGGATTGGCGAGCGAACGACGTGCCCGTCGATCCGTTTAGTGAGGAAGAGCTGTGAGCGAATGGGCCTTAAAGCGATTTTGGAAGTTGGTGGACGTTGTCGAGTCGGGCGATGGATTTACGGCGACACTTGATGGCCGGACCGTTCGCACGCCCGGGAAGGCTGCCTTGGTTGTGCCAACCCGTGACATGGCTGAGCGCATTGCTAAGGAATGGGAGGCGCAGGTTGAGAAGGTCGATCCAACAACCATGCCGTGGACGCGATCCGCTAATTCAGCCATCGACAAGCTCTCCATTCAGCGCGCAGACGTGGAAGATCACCTGATTGGATATGCGGGAACTGACCTGCTGAGTTATCGCGCAGAAGGCCCGGATGGGTTGATTGCGCGGCAAGCGGATGCGTGGGACCCGATTCTTGATTGGATCGGTGAAACACACGGTGCCAGGTTGTCGACGACGTTTGGGGTGATGCCGGTAACCCAGACGGAAGACACACTCCAAAAGTTACGCAACGTCATGCAGGGTATGAGTAATTTTGCCATTACGGGCTTTCATGACCTTGTGACGTTGTCGGGATCCTATGTTTTGGCCGTTGCAGTTGCTGAGGGGTTTATGGAGTCAGAGGCCGCCTGGGATGCCTCGCGGATCGATGAAGAATGGCAAATAGAGCAATGGGGCAGGGATGAAGAGGCAGATGAGCATGCGGAAATGAAGCGAGACGCCTTCTTTCACGCGGCACATTTCTATAAATCCGCCTTCTAAATGTGCAAACCGGGTTGTTAAGGATATGTTTTAAAACAATCTTGCAAACCCGTTTTAAAAGCTCAGAAAAGCGGCACCTGCCCTTGACGTCGGTGCCGGAATCCGAACAACATGATTGCCATTGGACCGCGGCTTGCTGCGGTCCATCCTTATGTATGGCCTGGGAGGGCCTGTAAGCCGCAATACTGCGGAAACTCAGGAAGAGGTAAAAATGAAAAAAACTGCATTTATTGGTGCGCTCGCGACTGCAGCCGTGACGGCTGGCGTGGCTGGTGCAGCAACACTTGACGAAGTGAAGGCACGTGGATCGCTGAACTGCGGCGTGACCACTGGTGTTCCAGGCTTCGCTGAACCCGACGCAAACGGCGTCTGGCAGGGCTTTGACGTGGCTGTGTGCCGCGCTGTGGCTGCTGCTGTTCTCAGCGATCCTAACGCTGTTGAGTTTGTCCCGACGACCGGTAAGACACGCTTTACGGCGCTGGCTTCTGGTGAGATCGACATGCTCGCTCGTAACACCACATGGACATTCAGCCGTGACGTCGACCTGAAGTTCGAATTCGTTGGTGTTAACTACTACGACGGTCAGGGCTTCATGATCCCTGCAGATCTTGGTGTATCCTCGGCACGTGACCTTGATGGCGCGACAGTTTGCATTCAGACCGGTACTACAACCGAGTTGAACCTCGCAGACTTCTTCCGCTCCAACGGCATCTCGTACGAGCCGGTTCCAATCGAAACCGGTGCTGAAGCTGTTCAGCAGTACAACGCTGGCGCATGCGACGTTTACACAACTGACGCATCCGCTCTGGCTGCTCAGCGTGCAAACTTCGAAGATCCTTCGGCGCACGTCATCATGCCTGAGATCATCTCGAAAGAGCCTCTCGGTCCGCTTGTTCGCCACGGCGACAACGAGTGGGGCGACATCGTTCGCTGGACACTTAACGCTCTGATCACTGCAGAAGAGCTTGGTGTTACATCTGCGAACATCGATGAGCTTGCTGGTGGTTCCGACAACCCAGAAATCAACCGTCTGCTCGGCACCGAAGGTGACCTTGGCGGTATGCTGGGTCTCGACGCTGACTGGGCTGAGCGCGCCATT
>CAYPVG010000365.1:0-7423 GCA_964414085.1 uncultured Boseongicola sp.
ACCAAACAAACTGCAGGCGTGTTGGCGTTCAGTACTGCGGCAAGCACGTCGTCATTAGCGGCCGAGCGCCCTGCCCGTTTTGTCATGCCAAACGCTGTAAAAGTTGCCTGTGTTTTCGGACGTGTATCAAAGAACGCGCTATCTGTCGGGTTGGCACCCGGCCAGCCACCTTCGATGTAATCCACACCCAGAGCATCAAGAGCTTGTGCGATCTGTGTTTTCTCGCTCGCGGAAAACTGGACACCCTGTGTCTGTTGGCCGTCACGTAACGTGGTGTCGAAAAGAAAAAGACGTTCTCGGGTCATTTGAGGCCCTCCAGTTTGGCTGCGTCAAAGCCTTCGGCCGGAAGTAGTTCAACCCCTGCCTTGCTCATTCTTACTTCGACGCCTGCCTCAGCTAGTGCTGCTTTGAATTTGTCGACTTGGCTAAAGTCTTTCGTCGCCATCGCTGTGGCGCGCACATCGGCAAGTTTGATCGCCAATGTAGCGAGTTCATCGTGACCTACAGATGACCAAGCAGGAGCTTGCTCTTCCATAAGCCCCAAAAACTTTAGGCTTGCCTTGAGTGTGGCTCCGTCTTGGTCGCCTGCGATCTTGTGCAAAGCCGAAATTGCCTCATGGGTGTTAAGGTCGTTGGCCAAGGCATTGATAACATGTTCGGATACCGCTCCACCGTCTTCGGCTATTCGATACCACTTGCGCAGCGTCGCCTCTGCTTCTTCGCGCTTCTTCTCGGTCCAATCCATTGGCTTGCGATAGTGCGTTGAGAGAAAGACGAAGCGGATCACTTCACCGGGCACGCCTTTGTCCAGCAAATCGCGAACCGTGAAGAAGTTGCCCAGGGATTTGGACATCTTCTTACCTTCCACCTGAAGCATTTCATTGTGCATCCAGACGTTGGCAAAGCCGTGACCCATGCATTTTGACTGTGCAATTTCATTCTCGTGATGCGGAAACTGCAGGTCGTTGCCACCTCCATGGATGTCAAAGGAGTCTCCAAGCAACTCGTAACTCATGGCCGAGCATTCGATATGCCAGCCCGGGCGACCCCTACCCCAAGGGCTGTCCCATCCAGGAGTTTCCGCATCCGACGGCTTCCAGAGTACGAAATCCATCGGGTCTTCTTTGAATGGCGCGACTTCGACACGAGCGCCTGCAATCATATCGTCGACGGAGCGTCCTGAAAGTGCGCCGTAGTCTTTGTATGATCGAACACGGAATAACACGTGGCCCTCCGCTTCATAGGCGTGCTCGCGTTCGATCAGATCAGATGTCATTGAAATCATCTGAGCAATCCACTCGGTTGCCCGCGGCATTTTTGAGGGCTCCAACGCACCCAACGCGGCCATGTCCTGAAGATACCAATCGATGGTTTCGTTCGAACGCTCGCGGATTAAATCCTCGAGACTTCCGGGCTCACCTGCGTCTTTACGAGCCTTTGCCGTTGCATTGATTTTGTCATCTACGTCCGTGAAGTTTCGAACGTAAGTGACATTCTCAGCGCCGTAGACCTCACGAAGAAGCCGAAATAGCGTGTCGAACACAACGACAGGACGAGCGTTTCCGAGATGCGCGCGGTCATACACAGTGGGGCCGCAGACGTACATACGCACGTTCTGATCATCAATGGGCTGAAACGACTCCTTTTGCCGTTTTGCCGTATTGTAGAGAGTGATCTGCGTCATGGTGTACAAAGTCCTTCGTGCGGGCAGAGTCGTCCCACGCGGGCTTTAGCAAGGTCATTTTAAAGAGAAAAGGGACCGGCCCGCGCGACGTGTGTCAGGCGGTAATAATGCAGCAAATTATGCATAGCGAGCGGGTCATACGGAGCGGTATAGTGGTTTCTCGGCGTTTCTGTAAAGACCATCAGGTCAAATTACTCGCGGACGGGTCTAAGAAATCAGTGTCGTTAAGACGAAAATCGGCATCATATTTTGCGGTCATTTTGATCGATCACGCGTGGTGATCGATGACAGAAGCAACATTCATTTGACAAACGGGCGCGCCCTGTGCGCTTAAGAATTTATGGAATTATCAGAACGCATAATTGGATTAACCGGCGGCGGCTCTGACGGCTGGGATGTGTTTCGTAAAGCACGCAAGCTGGTGTCTGAAGGACACGACATTATCGAGCTTACCATTGGTGAGCATGACCGTCGGACGGAGCCTGAAATCCTTCGCGCTATGTACGAGGCGGCTTTGGCCGGTCACACGGGCTATGCGGCTCTGCCCGGTACAGATGAACTTCGACTCGCAATTGCAGAACGGGTGGAGAGACGGACAGGTGTTAGGACACGACGTGAAAACGTTGTCGTTACACCAGGTGGTCAATCAGCCCTATTCGCTGCGCATACAGCCGCTTGCGACCCCGGCGATACGGCGCTTTTCATTGATCCGTTCTATGCCACCTACCCTGGTACTATTCGCGGCGTTGGGGCTGTGGCAAAACCGGTTGTTGCAAAGGCGGAAGAAGACTTTCAGCCGGCGGCCAGCGCGATCTCTGCGGTCGCTGATAAAGCCAAGAGTCTTCTCATCAACTCACCAAATAACCCCACTGGTGTCGTGTACTCAAAAGACACAATGGAAGGCATTGCTGCTGTAGCACGGGCTCAAGATCTCTGGGTTATTTCTGACGAGGTTTACGACACTCAAATTTGGGACCGTGACCATCTTTCCCCGCGGCAAATTTCGGGCATGGAAGATCGGACTCTTGTCGTCGGCTCGATGTCAAAAAGTCATGCGATGACAGGCAGCCGTTTGGGGTGGTTGGTCGGCCCAGAAGAAGCGATGGAGCATATTGAAAACCTGACCACGCACACGACTTACGGGGTTCCCGGCTTCATACAAGACGCAGGTTTGTTCGCGTTGAGCCAAGGCCGTGCGCTCGAGGATCAGATCTCAGAACCGTTCCGCCGCAGACATGCCAAAGCAAACGAACTTTTTGCGCGACGTGGGCTGAAAGTCGTGCCTTCATCTGCCTCTATGTATTTGATGCTGGATGTCCGCGCGGCGGGCCTTACAGGCGAAGGCTTTGCCTATCGTTTGCTTGATGAAGCTGGAATAGCCGTTATGCCCGGGGAGAGCTTTGGTCAGGCGGCAGCAGGACATTTGCGTGTGGCTTTAACTGTTGACGACGCGCGCCTTTTGTCAGCGTGCAGTACTATCTGCGATATCTACGACCAACTCGTTTCGGAAGCCGCCTAAGACCGTCTGGACAGTCACTCGCTCAGTATGCGAGAGCCGCAGCCATGCATGAACCCCACAGCATAAAGATCAATCATTCCTTGTTTGAAGACGCTTTCGCGTTCTTCTTGGGAACTGCACTCTGCGCGTTTGGCCTTCAAATGTTGACTCATCTGGGTCTTATGACAGGGCAAACTGCAGGGTTGGCCGTGCTGATCTCGTATATCACCGATATTTCCCTCGGGTTGGTGTTCTTTGCACTCAACTTGCCGTTCTGGGTCCTGGCATTGGTCCGGATGGGTCTGAGATTCACTGTCAAAAGCGTAATTGCAGTGTCGCTTCTGTCAGTAATAGTTGAATTGCTGCCAAGCGCATTTGCTTTTGGCTACATCTATCCCCCAGTGGGTGCCGTTTTGTCCGGTGCCATTCTTGGCATGGGGTTGCTCGCACTTTTTCGCCACGGTGCATCGTTAGGTGGCATTGGTGTTCTGGCGCTTTTCCTGCAGGAACGTTTTGGAGTGCAAGCCGGATGGACGCAGCTTGTATTTGATGCACTCCTTTTCCTTCTAGCCTTCATAGTATTGGATTGGGATTTGGTGGCGTGGTCGCTTGCCGGTGCTGTCGTCGTCAATCTGATTGTTGCGGTGAATCACCGGCAAGATCGCTACATCGCCCGGTGACGCGTCATTTTCGCGCTAGCAATTAGCTCAGGGCCGCGATAAGGCGCGCGCATCCCTGAGACGAGAGACACCATGGACCTTAGAAACATCGCGATCATCGCGCACGTCGACCACGGAAAAACGACGCTGGTCGACGAGTTGCTGAAGCAATCCGGCGCTTTCCGGAAAGGCCAGGATGTGGCTGAGCGTGCCATGGATTCCAACGATCTGGAACGTGAACGCGGCATTACCATTCTTGCGAAAGCAACGTCGGTCGAATGGAAAGGTACGCGTATCAACATCGTAGACACACCCGGTCACGCTGACTTCGGTGGTGAGGTCGAGCGCATTCTTTCGATGGTTGATGGTGTTGTATTGCTGGTTGACGCGGCGGAAGGGCCGATGCCGCAAACGAAGTTTGTAACTTCCAAGGCCTTGGCGCTTGGTCCGCGCCCGATCGTTGTACTCAACAAGGTTGATAAGCCAGACGCCGAACCAGATCGTGCGCTGGACGAAGTCTTTGATTTGTTTGCGGCCCTCGATGCCAATGAAGACCAACTAGACTTCCCTCATCTTTATGCGTCTGGGCGATCTGGCTGGGCTGATGCGGACCTCGACGGTCCGAAGTCCGACCTGAATGCCTTGTTTGAACTGATCGTCGCGCATGTTCCGCGTCCGAAACAGACCGCCGCCAAAGATGATGACTTCCGTATGTTGGCGACAACTCTAAGTGCGGACCCCTACTTGGGTCGTCTACTCGCAGGACGGATTGAGAGTGGTACGCTGAAGACAGGCGCAACCGTTCAGGCGATCAGCCGTATCGGACAAAAGGTTGAACAGTTTCGTGTTTCCAAGATTCTAGCGTTTCGTGGATTGTCGCAACAGCCGATCGAAGAAGCCGTCGCAGGTGACATCGTCTCTCTCGCTGGCATGGCAAAAGCAACCGTTGCTGACACCATCGCTGCTTTAGCGGTCGAGGATGCGCTCCCGGCGCAACCTATCGATCCGCCAACAATTTCTGTGACTTTCGGAATCAACGACAGCCCTCTGGCTGGGCGCGATGGCAAGAAAGTTCAGTCCCGTGTCATTCGTGATCGGCTTATGAAAGAAGCCGAGACTAATGTTGCGATCAAAGTGACTGACACGCCAGGTGGAGAGGCATTTGAAGTTGCCGGCCGGGGCGAGCTTCAGATGGGCGTCTTGATCGAAAACATGCGCCGTGAAGGCTTTGAGCTGTCGATATCTCGGCCCCAGGTCTTGATGCGTGAAATTGATGGTGTGCAGCACGAACCCATCGAAGAAGTCACTATTGATGTTGATGATGACTACACCGGCGCTGTGATTGAGAAACTGACGGGCCCCCGTCGCGGTGATCTGTCTGAGATGAAACCGGCAGGTTCAGGCAAGACCCGGATTATCGCTCAGGTTCCTTCGCGTGGACTGATCGGCTATCACGGTGAGTTTTTGACGGACACACGGGGCACTGGGGTGTTGAACCGAGTGTTCCATGGTTGGGCACCTTATAAAGGAGCAATTCCCGGACGCCGTGCCGGTGTTTTGATCTCAATGGAAGATGGTGTGTCCGTAGCATACGCGCTGTTCAACCTGGAAGACCGCGGTCGGATGTTCATCGGTGCACAAGAGCAGGTTTACCAAGGCATGATCATCGGCGAGCACAGCCGGGATAATGATCTTGAGGTTAATCCGCTCAAAGGCAAGAAGCTGACCAACGTTCGCGCTTCTGGAACGGATGAGGCTGTGCGGCTCACGCCACCAGTCTTGATGTCGCTTGAACAAGCCATTGCGTATATTGATGACGACGAGCTTGTTGAAGTCACTCCAAACGCCATTCGTTTGCGAAAACGGCATCTGGATCCACACGAACGCAAGAGAGCTGCTCGTAGCGCTGCCTAATCTTGTGACTTAGCCAGCGTTTTCAGCCCGCGCACGCCGTGGTGCCATCATCAAACGAATGCGTTTCATCACCCTATGAGCGCTTTACCCCATTTTGTCTTCGCGGTATTCCGTCCCCGCTAGGTGTGACGGAAGGCGCAGCATGACCAGTTTGAACGACATTCGCTCTACGTTTCTGAGTTCGTTTGAGAAAAACGGACACGAGGTGGTGGATAGCTCGCCGCTTGTGCCGCGCAATGATCCGACGCTTATGTTCGTTAACTCCGGCATGGTTCAGTTCAAGAACCTTTTCACCGGTGTCGAGCACCGCGACTACACGCGAGCCACAACGTCACAGCGTTGCGTGCGCGCCGGCGGAAAGCACAACGATTTGGATAACGTTGGCTATACCGCTCGTCACCACACATTTTTTGAGATGCTCGGGAACTTCTCGTTCGGCGATTACTTCAAGGAAGAAGCGATCCCCTACGCCTGGGATTTGTTGACCAAGGACTTCGAAATCGACAAGTCCAAACTATTAGTCACGGTCTACCACACGGATGATGAAGCCGCCGACATCTGGAAAAAGTATGCGGGCCTTTCGGATGACCGCATTATTCGCATTGCGACGGACGACAACTTTTGGATGATGGGGCCAACCGGGCCTTGTGGTCCCTCTTCTGAGATTTTCTATGACCACGGGGATCATATCTGGGGTGGCCCTCCGGGATCGCCAGAGGAAGACGGGGACCGGTTCATCGAAATATGGAACCTTGTCTTCATGCAATTCGAGCAATTTGAGGACGGTTCTCGCACGGAACTCGCCGCTCAATCCATCGACACAGGGATGGGATTAGAAAGAATTGGCGCGCTACTTCAGGGTAAGCATGACAATTACGACACTGATCTCATGCGGGCGTTGATTGAAGCGACCGCCAATGCAGTTTCAACTGACCCCGATGGCCCCGGCAAGGTCCACCATCGTGTGATTGCCGACCACCTTCGTTCCACATCTTTTCTAATCGCCGATGGCGTGATGCCATCGAACGAGGGGCGCGGTTACGTTCTTAGACGCATCATGCGTCGCGCCATGCGGCATGCGCATCTATTGGGCGCAAGTGATCCACTTATGCACCGGTTGGTCCCATCGCTCGTGCGCGAGATGGGCCAAGCCTATCCGGAGCTAACCCGCGCTCAGGCGTTGATTGAAGAAACATTGAAACTTGAGGAAACACGCTTCCGCGAAACTCTGGACCGCGGTTTGCGCCTCTTGGACGACGAGTTGGATGGATTGCCAGAAGGTGCCAACCTTCCGGGCGAAGCTGCGTTTAAACTGTATGACACCTATGGCTTCCCACTCGACCTCACGCAGGATGCGTTACGGGAAAAGGGCCTTGCCGTTGACACCGATGGATTTGACGCGGCGATGGCCGAGCAAAAGGCCAAAGCCCGGGCTGCCTGGTCGGGTTCCGGTGAAACCAAGGATGCCACGATCTGGTTGGACGTTGCCGAAGAGTTCGGTTCGACCGAATTTTTGGGATACGACACCGAATTGGCCGAAGGTCAGGTATTGGCCATCGTCAAAGATAGCGAGAAGACAGACGCACTTTCAGAGGGCGAAACTGGCTGGGTGATTGTCAACCAAACGCCGTTTTATGGCGAAAGCGGTGGTCAGGTTGGCGATATCGG
>CAYPVG010000366.1:0-3785 GCA_964414085.1 uncultured Boseongicola sp.
TGACCCTGAGGGCATCGTGCGAGCCCTCACATACTTTTTGCAGGCCCCAGCTGTAACCGGGCAGTTGATTTGTGTGGATGGCGGCCAGCATCTGGCTTGGCAGACGCCGGATGTGCAGGGCGTCGAGTGACGCAACGAGGCTGAATAGGGGCAAGTTTTGCACCGCGAACTGAGCGTTCACATTTCTGTTAAGAAAACTTTAATGTTTTCAGGTGCTTGCGCTAAAGGTAAAAAAATAAGTATATAAAACAATGACTTGGAGAAGTGCCTAAAAATTAGGCAGTCCTTCGAATGGCGCAAAATATAACGAAAAATTCCGGTAGCTTCGAACTTGTCCCAAAGGTTATCCACAGAAGACGTGGAAACCTTTTCCCTTGCTCTTGCCTCTATGGCGGTGCAGCGCAGATGAGAATCAGCTAGATCCGCGAAGACAGACGCAGGAGTGTAAATTTCACGTGACGGGGCACACTGTCATACAGAACTATCTTAAGTCCTTGGATGGCTCTCCGGGGGTGTATCGCATGCTCGATGCGAAGGGTGCTGTCTTATATGTTGGGAAAGCGCGCAATCTGAAAGCTAGGGTCTCGAGCTACGCGCGTCCCACCGGCCACAGCCCGCGTATCGCCCGGATGATCCGTGATACCGCGTCGATGATGTTCCTCACAACGCGAACCGAGACCGAGGCGCTGTTGCTGGAACAGAACCTCATCAAGCAGCTCAAGCCGCGCTACAATGTGCTGCTACGCGACGACAAGTCGTTCCCCAATATCCTCGTTTCTAAAGAACACGCTTTCCCGCAAATCAAAAAGCACCGCGGCGCGAAGAAAGAAAAAGGCGACTACTTTGGACCCTTCGCGAGCGCCGGTGCCGTAAACCGAACTCTGAACCAGCTGCAAAAGGTTTTCCTGTTGCGCAACTGCTCGGACTCGACCTTCGAAAGTCGCACGCGCCCCTGTCTCCTCTACCAGATCAAACGCTGCTCCGGACCCTGCGTCGGCCTCATCTCTGGAGAAGACTACGGCAGCCTCGTCAAAGATGCCGAACGCTTCCTAAAGGGCCGCACAACGAAAGTGCAGGAGTCACTGGCGGCCGACATGCAGGCGGCCTCAGACGCGATGGAATTCGAACGCGCTGCGGCTCTGCGTGATCGCCTGCGCGCACTCACCTTCGTACAGGGCAGCCAGTCGGTAAATCCCGAAGGCGTAGCCGAGGCTGATGTGATCGCGCTCCACATGGATGGCGGCCAGGCGTGCGTTCAGGTCTTTTTCATCCGTGCGAACCAGAACTGGGGCAACCGGGACTTCTACCCACGCACCGGCGCTGGAGCCGACGCAACCGAGATCATGCAGGCCTTCATCGGCCAGTTCTACGACAACAAGGAACCACCGCGCCAAATCCTCTTGTCGGACGCTATTGAGGACGTTGACCTCATGGCCGAAGCGTTGGCCGAGAAGGTTGGTCGCAAGGTTGAAATCCTCGTCCCTCAGCGCGGTGAGAAGAAAGAGCTTGTCGCCGGAGCACTGCGCAATGCCCGCGAAAGCCTCGCCCGCAAGATGAGTGAAACCGCGACCCAAACAAAACTGCTCGCCGGTCTTGCCGAAGCCTTCGATCTGGATGGCGCGCCGCAGAGGGTCGAAGTCTACGACAACTCCCACATCCAGGGCGCGCATGCCGTCGGAGCGATGATCGTCGCTGGTCCCGACGGGTTTCTCAAAAGCCAATACCGCAAGTTCAATATCAAAGATGACAGCATCACGCCGGGAGACGATTTTGGCATGATGAAAGAGGTACTGACACGGCGCTTCAAACGGCTCCTGAAGGAAGACCCCGACCGCCAGTCCGGGACCTGGCCGGAACTCCTGTTGATCGATGGCGGCGCCGGGCAGGTCAGTGCAGTTCGACAGATCATGGCCGAGCTTGGCGTTGAAGATGTCCCGATGATTGGCGTCGCCAAAGGTGTCGATCGCGATCAGGGCAAAGAAGAATTCCACCGGACCGGTCAGCGCCCCATCGCGCTCCGCCGTGGTGATCCAGTGCTCTACTTCATTCAACGCATGCGCGACGAAGCTCACCGCTTTGCCATCGGGGCCCATCGTCAGAAGCGGTCCAAAGCCGTCGGCGCGACGCCGCTTGATGATGTCCCGGGAGTAGGGGCCACCCGAAAACGCGCGCTTCTCGCACACTTCGGCTCAGCCAAGGCTGTAGGCCGCGCAAACCTCTCTGATCTGAAAGCTGTCGATGGTATCTCGGACGCTCTCGCCGAAACCATCTACGACCATTTCCATGGAAGCTAGAGTTTAGCCTAGCACGGCAACCACAGCGCCTGCGTAGAGCATCAAGCTCGCGACCAGCACAAATGCATGCCAGATTGTCAAATGGTAGGGCAGTCCTTGCCAAAGGTAAAAGCCAACACCGACGGTGTAGAGCAATCCGCCACCCGCGATCAGAAGGCCAGTAACCGGCGGCAAAACCGCGAAGATGCCGAACGCGACCAAACCTCCGGCCCAGCCCATGCCCAGGTACAAAAGAAGGCTCGTGCGACGAAACCGGAATGGGCAGATCATCTTGAGCGAGATGCCAGCCGCCGCTGCGGCCCAAAGCGCGCCCACAATGACAAACCCTTGACCTGCCAGCATTGCGAACCCTGTGAACGTGCCAGCTATCTTCAGATAAATTGCCGAATGGTCGAGCCGCTTGAACAACCACTCCCACTCAGGATGAGGGAAGATGTTGTACATGGCGGAACACAAGATCATGGCTGCAAAGCTCAGCCCATAAAGCACGATGCCCACGAGCGGCGCAGTTTCCTGCCCGGTCACCAGGGTCAACGCGACAAGCGTGGGCACGCAAGCCAGAACCAACACCATCCCGAGAACATGGACCACCAGGTCCGAAATGTACTCACCACGTGTGTATCCAATGCGTCTGGCCAAAAGGATTTGCATGGCTCGGGCATAGATGGGTTCGGTAACTCGCATATGAAGCTACAGTGCGCAGATTCCCAAAATCTCGCAACGCCGGTCTTGTCGGACCTTTTCCTTTTGTCCCACGCACAGTAAATCCAACTCATGACATGGACGATCCCAAACATACTCACGTTGCTGCGCCTTCTGGCGGCGCCGGGGCTTGTGATCATGTTTCTTTACTTCACCCGCCCATGGGCCGACTGGTTTGCACTGATCCTTTTCGTGTCTGCCGCGATCACGGATTGGTTCGATGGGTACCTTGCGCGGGCGTGGAAGCAGGAAACCAAACTTGGCGCGATGCTCGACCCCATTGCCGACAAAGCGATGGTCATCATCGCGCTTCTGGTCATCACGGGTTATGCTGGTATGGATCCGTGGATACTCCTGCCAGCGACAATCATAATGTTCCGCGAAGTGTTTGTGTCCGGTTTACGCGAATTTTTAGGTGATTCCGCCGGCACGTTGAAGGTAACAAAGCTTGCTAAGTGGAAGACCACTGCCCAAATGATCGCCATTGCCGTTCTGTTTGCCACCGGCATCTTCCAGCATATGTGGATCGAACGCACTGTCGGCATGGATCGCGAGATTCTCGCCGACATCCTCGATGGAGGGGATGACCCAGTGAACATCCGCCTTATCAGCGACGCTTATTGGTACACTTGGTGGATCGGGGTTGGCCTGTTGTGGATTGCGTCTGCCCTGACTCTCATCACCGGTTGGGACTATCTGCGCAAATCAACGCCATACTTGCGAGATACGCCATGATCGACGTGCTGTACTTCGCGTGGCTGCGCGAGCGCATCGGTGAGCGCAAAGAAC
>CAYPVG010000367.1:0-4437 GCA_964414085.1 uncultured Boseongicola sp.
GCGCGACTGGCAGAATGGATTTTGCCTGCTCGCCAATATTGCGATCGCCGTAGAATCCGCGATTGCCGAAGGCAAAGCCGGTAGGGTTGCGGTGCTGGACTGGGATGTTCACCACGGCAACGGAACCGAAGCGATCTTCTACGACCGGGCCGATGTGCTCACCATCTCAATGCATCAGGACCACAACTATCCGCTCGATAAAGGCGACTTCAATGACCGCGGAGAAGGTGCAGGCGAAGGTTATAACTTGAACATCCCACTACCACCCGGAGCGGGACACAATACATGGCTTCAGGCACTCGATCGGCTCGCCATCCCTGCCATTCAAGCATTCAAACCTGACGTATTGGTTATTGCCTGCGGATTCGACGCAGCGGCCTTCGACCCTTTGGGCCGTATGTTATGTTCCGTGGAGACCTTCCGAGAAATGACGCGCCGGGTCATGGCGCTGACAAATGATATCTGCGACGGTCGTCTCGTTATGGCGCACGAGGGTGGTTACTCTGAAACCTACGTGCCCTTTTGCGGTCATGCAACTTTGCAAGAGATGTCGGGCTCCAAAATCGACGCGCCCGACCCTTTCGCCCAAGCTCTGAAAATCAGGCAGCCCAGCGCCGCTTTTGAGAATTTCGCAAGCGGTCTCATCGACGAAATGGCCGCTGCGCTCGGATGATCTAAGCCGCACCACTGGAAATCTCCGGCCGTGGCGAATACCTGTGCCCTGACCAAAGACGGAGCACACGATGCCAGAGGCAAATCCCGCTGCATTTTCCTTTCTCGCGACTCGCCGTTCGCGACCTGCAAAAATTCTGACGACGCCCATCCCAAACCATGCCGAGCTGGAAGAAATTTTGACCATTGCAGCCCGTTCACCAGATCACGGCAAACTGGAGCCGTGGCGCTTTATCGTATTGGAGAAAGCCGCTCTTGAACGGCTCGCCTCCACTGTCGCGTCCTACGGCCAAAAGCTGGGTCAGGATGCTGAAAAGATAGATAAAATGACCGCGCAATTCGCTAATGCAGACCTGGCGATCGTTGTCGTCGCAAGCCCTAAGCATTCCGAGAAAATCCCCGAGATTGAGCAGACGCTCTCAGCAGGCGCCGTGGCGATGAACCTGCTCTCGGCGGCCCTCGCTGCCGGGTGGGGTGCGAATTGGCTATCGGGCTGGGTCAGCCATGACAAAGATTGGCGGGAAACGCACCTCGGCCTGTCAGACCAAGAATGGATTGCTGGTTTCATCCATATCGGCACTGAACGGATGGCGCCGCCGGAACGTCCGCGCCCGGATCTAAACCAGATCACAACATGGCTCGCTTCATGATACTGTCGTCCATCACTGACGCACTCGCTCAACTGTCTGACCCGAGGTTCCGCAGCGTGTTGATTAGAGGTGTGGGATTAACATTTGCCCTGCTCGCTGCAGCCTACGCCATTGTTTTCTTTGGCATTCAATGGCTTTTGCCGGATGCGATCACACTGCCGTTCATCGGCGAGATTACCTTTGTGGACACTTTGCTGTCTTGGGCATCCGTGATCCTGATGATGATCCTGTCGGTCTTCCTGATGGTGCCGGTCGCTTCGGCCTTTACCGGTTTGTTTCTCGACGATGTGGCCGACGCAGTGGAAGACACCCACTACCCCCATCTAAGCCCCGCGCCGCGGGTAGGTATCGGCGCGGGCTTGCGCGAGGCCCTTAGTTTTCTAGGAGTCATGATCATCGCGAACATCGCGGCACTTGTGTTGTACATTACGCCGCTGGCACCGCTGGTGTTCTATGGCTTGAATGGCTTTCTTCTCGGTCGAGAATACTTCCGCATGATCGCAGTTCGGCGCGAAGGACGCGCGGGCGCCAAGCAAGCGTTTCGCCGTAACCTATCGACGATCTGGCTTGCCGGAGCTGCAATGGCCGTCCCGTTGACAGTACCGCTCGTAAACCTTCTGGTTCCGGTAATCGGTGCTGCAGCCTTCACGCACCTCTACCATCGCCTGCAGGCGCGGACTTAACCGCCCCGCCGTTCTAGCCGGTTAAAGAAATCAATATCTTCAACCGTGATCCCGCCCCAAAGGATGACTGACGCGATAATCGCGAACAGAACCGCCGACACCCAAGTCGTCGTCACAAATTTGCGTTTCATCGAAAAAGCTGATGACGGAGCGCCGGCATGTGTACCTTCAACACGCTCACCGGCCTCCGCCTGAGACTCCACACGGATAGGCAGCACAACGAACAAAGTCATAAACCAGATGACCGCGAACAGAACGAGGGCCGAGACAATGCTCATCAGACCTGCTCCAACTCAATAAGTGTACCGTTGAAATCTTTGGGGTGCAGGAACAAAACCGGTTTGCCATGCGCCCCGATTTTGGGTTCACCGCCGCCAAGCACGCGGGCACCTTTTTCAATGAGGTTCGCGGAGGCAGAGTTGATGTCATCAACCTCGTAACACACGTGATGAATGCCGCCTGATGGGTTCTTTTCGAGGAAACCGGCGATCGGGGAGCCTTCACCCAGCGGATAAAGCAACTCAATCTTGGTATTGGGCAGCGTAATGAACACCACAGTCACACCGTGATCAGGCTCGTCCTGAGGGGCTCCAACGTCTGCACCAAGCATGTTTCGATACTGCGCCGACGCAGCCTCAAGGTCAGGCACCGCAATTGCTACGTGATTCAGTCGGCCAATCATTCGTCGCTCCTTGAATATGCTGCCGTCTTATCCGCTTTGCCGCCAAGCTCCACAAGAGACAGTCCGCCGCATCCAGACTCGCCGTTAAGCCTTTCTTAATGTAGGCTCGAAATAGTCATTGACGAACGGCACTGCGGACTGGAGGTCATGACATGCCGGAGACCCTTGAAGAATTTCTGATGACGCGCCCGCCTACGGCGGAACGCCCTCTTCTGGGTCAAACTATTCTTGTTGTCGAAGACAGTCGTTTCGCGTGTGAAGCGCTTCGTCTCATATGCCAACGCTCGGGCGCACGCATCCGGCGCGCCGACAGTCTGAAATCTGCGTCTCGGCACTTGCGAACCTACCGTCCGGGCATTGTCTTGATCGACGTCGGCCTCCCAGATGGATCAGGCCTCGACCTCATCAGTGATCTCGCTCTTGCTGAACCACGCATAAACGTCATCGCAGCTATGTCTGGGGATGACACGCTAGAACGCGCGGCCATGAAAGCGGGAGCGTGCACCTTTCTCTCAAAGCCTCTAAGTTCGATCTCGGCCTTTCAGGAAGCCATGCTGGCTCAGCTCCCACAGGACGCACGCCCCACAGATTTGCGCCCTGCAACATATGACGAAGTGGTCCCCGACCGCATCGCCTACCGCGACGATCTCTCGCTTGCAGCGGATTTGTTGTCAGACCGACCAGACCAATCGACCCTTGCCTATGTGTCTGCTTTCCTTATCGGAATTGCAAAAAGCGTTGCAGACCCTGACCTCGAGAATATTGCGCGCGACGCAGGCGCGACCACGTCGTCCAATGCGCCCTTTCAAGACATCCTTGGTCGCTTGCTCAACGCGGTTGAAACACGGCTGCGCACGGAGCATGCCGTTTAAGCCAGAGCTGGATCGCGCGAAACGAGAATGGGAGCAGTGATCGCCCCAAGAGTGCGCACTTGCTGTCTTCTCTCATCAAAGTTCTCAGGTGAAAGCCAAGCTTCGAAAGCCTCCTGAAGCGCGGGCCATTCCTGATCGATTGCCGCAAACCAAGCCGTATCACGATTGCGACCTTTCACAACGGCCGCTTGCCGAAACACGCCTTCGAAGCTGAGGCCAAACCGCTCTGCCGCGCGACGAGATGGCAGGTTTGCAGCGTCGCATTTCCATTCAAACCGTCGATACCCGGCTTCAAAAGCCCACTTCATCAAAAGATAGACGGCTTCCGTGGATTCTCTCGTCCTTTGAAGCCGCGGTGCAAAGGTCAGCCAGCCCGTTTCGATCGTACCCGCGCCAGGGGTGATCCGCATCAAACTCAAAGTCCCACCGAGGGTCCCGTCTTTCATCCGCACCGCGTAATGCAGCGGGTCATGCAGTATTCGGTTCGCATCGATCCAACCCATGTAACCAGCATCGTCAAAGGGACCGACGGGAAGATATCGCCACATCGCATCTTCTGTGTCCTCGCGATGAGCCGCGCGGAGACCTTCATGATGCGAACGAATCAACGGTTCTAACCGTGCGTACCGACCCTGCAGAGAAACGCGCGGTGGCAATGGCGGCGGAGCCCAGTTAGTTAGAGGTTGTTCCGTCACAGCCCTTATCCTTCACATTCCGAGTCATGACCCAGCCTTCGTCGCCGGCTAATCTTCTCTCACACCCGGCACGATCGCGCGTTGCAAATCACAGAAGACCAACGCATCATATTGGGCATGGGAACCAATCCAACACAAGACCTGCGCGATTTTCTTGGTGATGACCGGTTTGGCTGTGTAATG
>CAYPVG010000368.1:0-2732 GCA_964414085.1 uncultured Boseongicola sp.
GCCACCAATTCGCGCGGCGAAAATGGCTTGGTCACATAATCATCACCACCCATCTCAAGACCCAGAATGCGATCCACCTCGTCGTCGCGCGCCGTCAAAAACAAGATCGGAACATCCGATGTCTGCCTTACCGCGCGGCACAAAGCCAACCCGTCCATCTCCGGCATACCAATATCGAATATTGCGAGGTCAGGCGCTCGGCTTTCCACCGCAACAAGCCCCTCGCGCCCATCACGCGCCAATTCAACCTCGAACCCCGCTCGGTCCAAAGCCACTTTCAGCACATCCCGAATATGCGGGTCGTCATCGACCACAAGCACGCGCGCTTCCGCCATCTGTCACCTCTATCGTGGGGCACTTTATCTGGCGATAGGCCGAGGCGCGAGGGGATGATGTCGCCCCGGCCCTGTCGCCTGCCTCTCACCGTCAGTATAAAACGCTGCGCGTGAAGACCGCACGCGCCGTTCGTGCAGACCTCGTGCAGATCACCCTTTGCAAAATACCGCGGGGTCTGAGGCGGCGCCCCAGCAGAAATCTAACCCTCGCGGCTTATGGTGAGACCAAAGCAAACCGCAGATCGATCGCCCGAGCCGCCGCTTCCTTCACTGGGCAAAGCCGCGCCGCATCTCCGCTCAAATCCGCACAGCGGGCGTCCATCTCTTCGCCAATCCTGGCGTGTGCTGCATCAATCCACACGGGGCCGCCCAAAGCCTCGCGGAGCGCAAGGTACATGTCATACCCAAACCACTCCCAGGCCGCAGCTTCCAACCTCGCGCAATTGGACGCATCAGTGTCACAAGTCGCAAGCGTCACTCCGATACAAGATGAGGGTGTCCGCGTGCTCTGCAGACACGCGACAATCGCTGCGCGGGCCGGATCGACGGTCGCGACATCAAATTGCCCCTCAAATGCAGCGAAGTCCTCCAAAGTTAGCTCCTCTGCCGCGACTGCAAGCGGAAGCAAAGCCAGGAAGCAGCCCAAGACCCATCTGCGCATGATCCGAAAACCCTCCATTTCGTAACTGACCTAGCACGCAGTCGTCGAGCCCCAAAAACAACAGCCCGTGATCCCAAAGGTCGTGCCCTCTTCCCGTTCGGACCCGCCACGCCTATAAGGCCCGCGACCAAGACGGCCCAAGGGAAAGACACGTCATGCGCAGCGCGACCATTATGCGAAAAACCGCGGAAACCGATATATCTGTCGAGATCAATCTCGACGGCACCGGCGTTTACGAAAACCAGACCGGCGTTGGCTTTTTCGATCACATGCTGGATCAGCTCGCGCGTCACGCGCTGATCGACATGACGATTCGCGCCACAGGCGATTTGCACATCGACGACCACCACACTGTGGAAGACACAGGGATTGCGCTTGGCCAGGCTTTGACCCAAGCAATGGGCGACAAACGTGGTATTCGTCGTTACGGCAGTTGCCTGCTTCCGATGGACGACGCACTCGTGCGTGCTGCTCTTGATCTCTCGGCGCGGCCCTATCTCGTGTGGAATGTCGACCTCCCGACCGCGAAAATCGGTGGCTTTGACACCGAACTGGTACGCGAGTTCTTTCAGGCGTTCGCGACCCATGGAGGCATCACACTCCACGTGGACAAACTGCACGGTCTGAACAGCCACCATATCGCTGAAGCGGCCTTCAAAGCCGTGGCCCGCGCACTTCGCGACGCGCTGGAAGTCGACCCGCGCAAAAGCGACGCGGTGCCCTCAACCAAGGGCACTCTCTAAACCTTCCTTGCAAGGGGCTCCGCCCCTCGCGCTCCCCGGGATATTTCGACCAAGAAGAAAGCACAGCCGGACATGCTGACCGTTCTGATTGATTACGCCGCCGGAAATCTGCACTCGGCTGAGAAGGCCTTTCAGCGAATGGCGCGCGAAGTTGATGCCGGCGATGTGCTTGTGTCAGATAGACCCGAAGACATCTTGCGCGCCGATCGGATTGTACTCCCCGGCGACGGCGCATTCCCCGCCTGCATGTCCGAGTTGAAAGGACAAACAGGATTGTTCGATGCGTTGATTGAGGCTGTCGAGACTAATGCGCGCCCGTTTTTGGGGATTTGCGTCGGCATGCAACTTATGGCGAAGGCAGGCTTTGAGTACAAAACGACGCCAGGTCTTGGCTGGATCAATGGCGAAGTCCACAAGATCACTCCCAGCGATACTAGCCTAAAGGTTCCACATATGGGCTGGAACGATCTGGTCATCGACCAGCCGCACCCCGTGCTCGCGGGGCTCTCGACTGGTGATCACGCGTACTTCGTGCACTCTTACCAGATGATCATGGGGGATGCGTCCGAGCGGCTTGCTCACGCAGACTACGGCGGCGACGTAACTGCTATCGTGGGACGCGAAACGATGGTCGGCACGCAGTTTCACCCCGAAAAAAGCCAGTCCGCCGGATTGCGCATGATTGCCAACTGGCTCACCTGGAAACCATAAGGTGTTGCGCAAAGCGCAGTCGGTGCGAACGGGCGCACCGACGTAATACCGACGTTTTACCGACTTAATACCGATCTTTGGGTTTTATCGGTTTTGATCAGTTGACCCGAGTCCAATCCTGACCGCGGCAAATGCCGAATACACAGCCCGAGACCTTCAGCGCATTGCCATCCAACTCCATCTTTGAGCTGTAGACTTTGTCTCGGTCCGGGGCCCAAATCTTCCCGCCGCTGTAACTGCCGCCGCCGTTGGATTGCATGCCCCAGATCATGCGTTTACCGA
>CAYPVG010000369.1:0-13586 GCA_964414085.1 uncultured Boseongicola sp.
ACTCACTCACAATGCTCACCAGCCTGGGCAGTGGACGGACGACGCGAGTATGTCATTGTGCCTTGCGGATTCGATGCTCTCGTGTGGCCACTTTGATGGAAGCAACGTTCGAGCGTGAGTCCAACTTCCCGCAATGCCTCGTCTTCCAGGATCGTCGTTACAACACGCGCACCGTGATCTGGCGGGAATGAGTAATTCTGACGGTTCAAAAACGCCAATGTCGCCTGAGCCGACGCTTTTGATTTCTCTTCAGGAGCAATTGCCATCAAGAGGCCCGTCCGCTCGCGATACACCCCGAAGTTCTTGGAACAGCTCGCCGCGATAATCACTTCTGGTAACTTGGACGCCAACAGCCGTGTCCCGTATCCGTCTTCCTCAAGACCATCGCCAAAGCCTTGGTAGGCGATGTCTACAAACGGCACCGCGCCGGTGCGCTCAAGCAGGGCAACAACTTCATCCCACTCGGCAGCAGTCAGGTTTGCACCCGTCGGGTTGTGACAACAGCCGTGCAACAGAACGAGGTCGCCCCTTTTAACACCTTTGAGGTCGTCCATCATGCCCGCAAAGTCCACACCGCGCGTCGAGTTGTCGAAATACCGGTATTCGCGCATTGGAACGCCAAGATACTTAATGATCGACGGGTGGTTCGGCCATGTCGGGTTGGAAATCCAAATCGTCGCCGCGCGGTCGGCATACTGCATCAGCTCCAGGCCCTGGCGCACAGCGCCAGTTCCGCCAGGTGTCGCAACAGCAGCAACCCGCCCCGCATCAACACTGTCGGCCAGAATGAGGCCACGCATTGCGGTCGCAAACGCAGGATCGCCCGAAAGCGACGTATAGGCCTTAGTTTCCTGCGTCTCGACGATCCGCCGTTCAGCTTCTTTCACCGCGCGCATGACCGGCGTCACGCCTTCCGCGTTTTTGTAAACGCCAACCCCCAGATCCACCTTCATCTCGCGTGGGTCTTCGCGAAACATCTGGACGAGAGCGAGAATTTTATCTGCTGGTTGTGGTGTCAGGTCGGTCAACATGTGTCTGATCCTCAGGATGGTATGCGCGACAAATCCCTATCGCGCGTCAACGTGCGGCTTTTGTCTTCGCGTCGCACAGGCGTGAAACCGTTTTTTTGGTAGGTTTGCAAGGCTCTGGGGTGATCCAAAGTACAAGTATTTACTGTCAGCTTGCTGATCTCTGCTCGATCCCATGCTGTCAGGATGGCTGTGCGCAACAACCAAGTCCCTAGGCCGCGCCCCACTGCTTCTGGCACCAAACCGAAATACGCAAGGTCAACGACACCGGCTCCATGCTCTTCCAAAAGGAAAAAGCCTTGCGGCCAGCCTTGGCCATAAAGCACGGACAGGGACATCTGATCGCCTGCCAACCAACGCTCAATGTCCTCGTGTTCGCGTTGATGGATGTCTTCCCAAGCGTAGTCCTTTCCAACCGCATCATAGAGCGACAGAAAGAACCAAACCGGAGCCTCTTCGGCGTGGAGCAGCGAAACCTGAGCACTTGGAGGTAAATGCGGCCAGTCATACGACGGGCGCTCTTCCATCTCCAAATAGGTGATCGTGTAGTTAACAACCGTTCCTGCAGGCTGGAGTGTCATCCCGTCTCAACCTTCAGGTCGTCGTACATGCCCCACTCGGCCCATGACCCATCGTAGAGAGAATGGTGCCGATGCCCCATACGCTCCAACGCCAGCGACAACACAGCCGCCGTCACGCCAGAGCCGCAGGTCGTGATCGCAGGTTTTGTGAGATCGACACCTGCTGCTTCGAAAATCTTGCGCATCTCTGCGGGGGCCTTCATCGTTCCGTTTTCAGCCAGAAGCGTTTGAAAGAAAACGTTTTTGGAGCCGGGAATTCGGCCAGACCGAAGCCCCTCTCGCGGCTCGGGCGTTTCCCCCTTGAATCGACCTGGCGCGCGTGCATCAATTATCTCGTGATCGCCAAGCTTGGCTGCAGAGGCCACTTGAGTCACATCACGGACCAAATGGTTTTGACGCGTCACTGTAATGTGCCGGTCGCGCATAACCGGCGGCATGTCTTCTGTCGGACGTCCCTCAGCAACCCACTTCGGATAACCACCATCCAGAACGGCAATATCTGTCTTTCCCATGAGCCGGAACAACCACCACACGCGTGCAGCCGACATCAACCCGGACCCGTCGTAAACAACAACCTGATGCCCATCACCGACACCCATCGCCCGCATGCGTGAGATGAATTTTTCAACAGGCGGCACCATATGCGGCATTTCTGATCTCAGATCACTGATCTCATCGATATCGAAAAAACGCGCACCGGGGATATGTCCGCGATCGTACTCGTTTTTCGGATCGCGACCAGAAGTTGGCAGATACCAAGACGCATCAAAGATGCGAAGGTCGGGGTCTTTCAGGTGCCGTTCCAACCAGTCTGTTGAGACCAGAGTTTGTGGATCGTCGCTCATAATATCCCCCGGATGTCCTGACAAAGGCCGTGCTAAGCCTCAAGGCGCCACTTGGCAAGGTTTGACGGAGGCCCTTGACCAAGCCACTCCACATACTCATCGTCCATCTCCGCGAACAAGGAGGCCTAGATGCTGCCAGAATCAATGTTTGGTGTAGAGCTCCGCGGCCACGGCGGCCCGGAATGCCTGGTCTGGAACGATGCCATCCCTACCCCAAAGCCAGGTCCGGGGGACGTAATTGTTCGCGTCGGCGCGGCTGGAGTAAATAATACGGACATCAACACACGCGTTGGCTGGTACTCGAAAGGCGACAACGACGCTGACGACGCGAGCTGGACCGGCGAAGCGATCTCGTTTCCGTTCATTCAAGGCATAGACGCCTGCGGGGAAATCGTAGCAGTGGGCGACGGTGTCGAACCGTCCCGGATAGGTGAGCGCGTCCTCGTCGAACCCTGCATGCGGGAATTCGGCGGTGAAACGCTAAATCCTGTCTGGTTTTTTGGCTCTGATTGCAATGGCGCATTTGCTGAATACACGCGCGTCGCGTCACGGCACGCCCATGAGGTCGACAGCACACTCACGGACATCGAGCTTGCGTCCTTCCCTTGCTCTTACTCAACTGCCGAAAACATGCTCACGCGGGCACGGGTTTCAAGCAAAGATACCGTCGTTATCACCGGCGCATCCGGCGGGGTGGGCTCGGCGGCCGTCCAACTCGCCAAGGCGCGCGGGTCCAATGTCATTGCAATCGCAAACGCAGCAGCTCACGACCATCTTGGAAAACTCGGCGCGGCGCGGACGCTTGACCGTGGAACCGACCTCATCGCGGCTTTGGGTCAGGAGAGCATCGACGTTGTCATTGATCTCGTCGCAGGCCCCAAATGGCCCAAACTGCTCGATGTGATGAAGCGCGGCGGCCGATATGCGGTGTCGGGCGCGGTCGCAGGCCCTATTGTGGAACTGGATGTTCGCACTCTTTATCTAAAGGACCTGAGTTTCTTTGGCTGCACCGCGCTTGAACCAGAGGTTTTCGGAAACTTGGTCAAACTCATAGAGTCTGGTGCGATATCCCCTTTGGTCGCGAAATCCTTCGCACTTCGGGACATTACCGCAGCCCAAACAGCCTTTGCAGACAAAGGGTATGTGGGAAAGATTGTCCTAAAGGTCAGGGAAGATTAGGCATTCTCGCGCAGTACAGCCCCTGCAAGATACAGCGACCCACAAATCAGGACGCGCGCATCTGGATCTTCCTCGAGAATTTGGTCCATCGCGTGTTCTACCGAGCCTGCAATGAAAGCTGAAAGCCCCACTTCTTTCGCAGCAGCGGCAGTGTCTTCTGCTGGCAGGGTCGCCGTTTCATCGGGAATAGCGATTGCATGCAGCGTCTCCGCTTGTGCAGCAAGTGGCTTGAGGTAGCCAACCACATCCTTGGTCGACAACATCCCACATATCATGTGCGTGCGACGCTTTGGCAGACCTGCCAACGTATCGGCAAGGGCTGCACCAGCTGCCGGGTTGTGCCCGCCATCAAGCCAAACTTCAGCTTCCCCAGCACGGTCGATCAACGGTCCCGACCGCAACCTTTGCATACGCGCCGGCCAATATGCATTCGTCACAGCACCTTCACAGGCGTCATCACCAAATCCAAGGTGTCGTAAAGCGGCGATCGCCATTCCTGCATTCCCAAGCTGATGTGCACCACGGAGGTTCGGCAGCGGCAAGTCGAGAAGCCCGGACTCATCCTGATAGATAAGTCGCCCATTCTCCTCACCCACATGCCAATGTTGGCCATAGGTCAACTGCTGTGCGGAAAACCGTATCGCCTCGCGTTCAATGACATCCAGCGCCTCGCTATGCTGAGGCCCAATCACAACCGGCACACCTTGCTTGATGATCCCGGCCTTCTGATATGCTATCTTGGGGATTGTCTCGCCCAGAAACTGCTGATGATCGAGATCGATCTTCGTCACGATCGTCAGAGCCGGTCGATCGATCACGTTCGTCGCATCGTGACGTCCGCCTAATCCAACTTCCAGCAAGGTCCAATCCGCGGCCTCTCTCGCAAATGCAAGAAACGCGGCAACTGTGGTGATCTCGAAGTATGTGATCGATCCACCGTTGTTCGACTCGTAAACCTCATCAAGATAGGCCGATAGACGATCTTCTTTGATGATCTCCCCGGCAACCCGAATGCGTTCGTGAAAGCGCGCGAGATGGGGCGACGTGTAGGCATGGGCAGTTTGACCCGCCGCTTCAATACCCGCCCGGATCATCGCCTGCGTCGAGCCTTTTCCATTCGTACCCGCAACGTGGATTGTCGGAGGAACAGTCAGATGCGGATCACCCACGGCGTGAAGGCACCGCCACATCCGATCCAATGTGAGATCAATAATCTTCGGATGTAGCGCCATCATCCGTTCGAGGATGACGTCGGAAGACTCTCGCGTCATTTCTGGCTAATCCCTGACCTTTCGGGAGATATTTGACGGCTGGCCATGCGCCAGATCTAAGCGAAACGCAACACTTGGTAGGCCGAAAGCGTCAGGAATCCTGCTTTTCGGCAGTGGCGTCCGCGGTGTCTGGCTTTGGCGCCGGCAAATCCCCCATAACGGGTGGCGACATGCCAGTCAGCATACGCAGGATCGTAACCAGCTCGTTCTTAATGTCTCGTCGATGTGTCACGCGATCCAACATGCCGTGGTCAAGCAGGTACTCAGCGCGCTGAAAGCCCTCGGGAAGTTTTTCGCGGATCGTCTGTTCAATGACACGCGGGCCTGCAAAACAAATCAAAGCGTTTGGTTCCGCGATGTGCACATCACCGAGCATGGCATAAGACGCGGTCACGCCGCCGGTGGTCGGATGTGTGAGGACAACAACATAAGGAAGCCCCGCCTCTTTCAGCATCTCAACCGCAACAGTTGTGCGCGGCATCTGCATCAGGCTCAAAATGCCTTCCTGCATCCGCGCGCCACCCGCCGCGGAAAACAAAACCAACGGTCGTTTCAACTCCACCGCACGTTCGGCAGCAGCAATGATTGCGTTGCCGACGAACATTCCCATGGAACCTGCCATGAAACTGAAGTCCTGAGCGGCAGCAACAATTGGAGTGCGACCAATCTCGCCTTCCGCGACAAGCATCGCTTCAACCTCGCCAGTGTCGCGCTGCGCAGATTTCAATCGTTCCGGATATTTTTTCTGATCTCGAAAATTCAGTGGATCAACGATAGGGTCCGGTACTTTGACATCAACGAACACGCCGTTGTCGAACAGCGCATGAAACCTGTCGCGCGGCGTGATCGCCATCTGGTGATCACAGTTCGTGCAGACGTTGAGATTCTCAGCCAATTCGCGATGAAACAGCATCGTGCCGCATTCATTACACTTGCTCCAAAGGTTCTCAGGCACTTCCCGGCGAGAAAACAGAGAGTTGATCTTTGGCCTGACGTAGTTGGAAATCCAGTTCATAGGGGCCCGGTTCCGTTGGTGTTTTACCTCAGATAATTCCGGGACGCGACGAATGCAATCAATCTAGTGCCTTGCGGATAATCCACCAGATTGCCAGCAGAACACCCAAATCACCTAGAAACCAAACACTCTGAAAGCCGAGATCATCCAAACCAACCGACGTTCTAAACAATCCGAGGCCAGTAATTGACCCTTCGACAGACAGGAAGAGCACCGCAATGCTATTGTTTGCAAAGTGAAATCCCCATGCTGCGCCAATGCTTCCGGTTCTCGCCGTCAGGTCTCCTGCCAGAATTCCGAACACCAGTGCGTATGAAAAATACGCCAAAGCAGCGTCGCTCGGTAAACTCGGGGCAAAATGTGCAATTGCAAATAACATCGCTGGCACAAACAGCCAAACGATCCGGGATTGAAAACGCGCAAAAAGGTGCGTTTGTAGGTACCCCCTGAAGAGAACCTCTTCTGCTCCGGTTTGCGCAAATAGTGCGACCCCTGCCACCGGAAGCCAGATTATCCAGCTGTCAAAGCCCATGTTTTGGACGATCTCTTGGTCTCGCCCGTTAGGCAAAACCGACGCCACACCAAGCACAGCCAATGCGATCAGCGCCGCGAACGCGAATTGGCGCACGGTCTTCGCCGGCGGCCCAGTCAGCGCCCGTGCAGGCTGCTTATGCCATATCCGGACAGCGAGAATCGTCGCGAGACCAACACTGCCAACAATCAGGAGGTAAATTGCAGCGCCCGCTGGCAGCGAAGGATCCGCTCGCAACAAACGGTTGAAGCTTTGCGGCAATTCAATTCCGGAAGACAGCGAAATGCCGAGGGCGACAGCCGCAATCCACGCCACGAAAAGCACGGCTGTCGTCATACCAACCGCAAGCATTCGCCAAATCGCCGCGTTTTGCGAAGCGGCAGACACCATTGGTGTGTACTGAGGGTATCGCAATGTGCCTCCCACTCCGCGTTGTTTGGTCAGCCGTTCCAGCGAAGGCTAATAGTTTCTTAACCAATCCCGGAGAAAGCTACGCGGATCATTTGAGATGATCTATGCCGATTTCCATCTACTCGATCCTTGTAGCACTAGTCCTGAGTCTCAGCTCGCAAGCTGGGCATAGTGGACACTTTCTGTCCGACCCTGAACCTGGGGAGCAAAACGGCAAAGCATCCGCCTCGATTCACAGCGATGCACGACAAGGGGCGTCTTGTGTTCGCCTAGGAACCTGCTTTCCGCAATTCGGAAAACCCGACCGCATCGTTTGCCGCGCCGATAGTTTTTGCATTCCAGCGACGCCAGCTTGGACGCGTGATCGACCAACCAAATCTGACTACGCGTTTCGCGGAGGCTTCCAGATGGTGCCCATGGACGATCCGATCGAGGTCCCGGTTCCAGCCTCCATAATTACCCTAGTGTCTGCAATAGTGGCTCTGATCGTCTGCTTCAGAAGTCGAAGAAAACACAGATAATCGTGCCAAGCTGGGCGGAAAAACCCTGTCAAAGCCTTGCCCTGCCCGGACACCTCGCCTAATCGTCTCTGGCATCGTCCTCGGGAGGCAAACCAATGACTGAATTCAAAAAACCCCACCTGCCCAGCCGCCACACTACGGAGGGCCCGGCACGTGCCCCGCACCGCTCTTACTACTATGCGATGGGAATTTCCGAGGAAGAGATCGCACAGCCTTGGGTTGGCGTCGCGACATGCTGGAACGAAGCCGCACCTTGTAACATTGCTCTGAACCGTCAGGCTCAGGCCGTGAAAATGGGCGTTAAGGCCGCGAAGGGAACGCCTCGCGAGTTCACCACCATCACCGTGACGGACGGGATTGCAATGGGCCACGAGGGCATGCGCTCTTCGCTCGCCAGCCGCGAAGCCATTGCTGACACCGTTGAACTCACGATGCGTGGCCACTGTTACGATGCGATCGTCGGCCTCGCCGGCTGTGACAAATCCCTACCTGGCATGATGATGGCCATGGTCCGTCTCAATACGCCGTCTGTCTTCATCTACGGTGGATCAATTCTTCCGGGACGGCTCGATGGTAAAGACGTCACCGTACAAGACGTTTTTGAGGCCGTCGGCCAGCATCAGGCTGGCAACTACTCTGACGAGCAACTCGCTGTGCTCGAACGTGTCGCCTGCCCATCCGCCGGGGCCTGTGGCGGCCAGTTTACAGCGAACACCATGGCCTGCGTATCCGAAGCCATCGGCCTTGCGTTGCCAAACTCATCTGGTGCGCCTGCGCCCTACGAGAGCCGCGACCAGTACGGTGAGGCGTCCGGTGTCGCTGTCATGAATCTCATCGAAAAGAACATCCGCGCCCGCGACGTGGTGACCCGCAAATCACTGGAAAACGCAGCCCGAGTGGTTGCTTGCACCGGTGGCTCAACAAACGCGGGGCTCCACTTGCCAGCTATCGCGCACGAGGCTGGCATCGACTTCAACCTGGAAGATGTGTGCGACATTTTCCGCGAAACACCTTACTTCGTCGACCTGAAGCCAGGTGGACAGTACGTCGCAAAGGATCTCTACGAGGCTGGTGGCGTCCCTGTGGTCATGAAAGAACTGCGCAAAGCGGGCCTCATCCACGAAGATTGCATCACGGCCACCGGGAATACCATGGGCGAAGAGCTCGACAAGATCTCGCATGAAGCCGACGGCAAGGTCATCTACCCCGTGGAAACGCCAATCACACCGACAGGCGGAGTGGTCGGCCTAAAAGGCAATCTGGCCCCCGACGGTGCCATCGTAAAAGTCGCCGGCATTCCAACCCAGCATCAGCGGTTCGTGGGCCCAGCGCGCGTCTTTGAATGTGAAGAAGACGCCTTCGAAGCAGTCAAAAAGCGCGAGTATGAAGAAGGCGAAGTTCTCGTCATCCGCAACGAAGGCCCTGCCGGGGGACCCGGAATGCGCGAAATGCTTGCCACGACTGCAGCGCTTTCTGGCCAAGGCATGGGCAAGAAGGTCGCGCTTATCACCGATGGTCGCTTCTCGGGTGCGACCCGCGGTTTCTGCGTCGGCCACGTTGGCCCCGAAAGCGCGCACGGCGGACCTATTGGCCTTCTGAAAGACGGCGACGTGATCACGATGGACGCCACAACCGGCGAACTTTCCGTGGACCTGTCAGACGAAGAACTTGCTGAGCGCAAAGCCAACTGGAAAGGCCCGCGGGAAACTATTTACGCCTCGGGCGCTCTCTGGAAATACGCGCAATTGGTGGGGTCGGCCAAGTTTGGCGCGTACACGCATCCAGGCGCGAACGAGGAAAAGCATGTCTACATGGACCTCTAAGGTCATCCTTGCCGCGTTGGCGTTTGGATTGGCGGCCTGTGACGCCGCAATGAATGTCACCCGCAGCGCACCGATGCAGGTGCAATTGACCGACGGACTGATCGTCGCCGGTGCGCGAGGTTGGTGCGTGGATGAAGCCACATCGAGGTCCCGAAGCGGCACCACAGTCATTGTTTTGGGAAGCTGTGCTGCCATCGCCGACAATGCGCTCCTGCCGAAGCCAACTGTGGAAGGCGTGCTGACCATCGCGGTTGAGGCCGAAGCGGACACGACTCCCGACGTCGACAGCCTCGCGACCTTTCTGGCCTCGCCCGAAGGCCGCGCGCTCCTAGCGCGCGACGGTCAGGCCAGCAGTATCAGCCTTCTGGAAATGTCGAAAAGCGAAGACGCCTTGTACTTGCACGCGCTTGACCAAAGCGGCGCTCCTCGCAACGCAGCCGAAGACTATTGGCGCGCTCTGTTCGATATCGATGGGCGCTTCGTGACTATTTCGCTCATCACGTTGGCCGATAGCCCCATCAGTCGCCGCCAAGGGTTGCGAACGCTGAACGCCCAGGTCGACAGGCTGAAAGCCGCAAACGCCATCTGAGCGACTGCGTTTTATCCACAGAAATTCGCCGCTAGCGGCACTAGAAGCATTGCCTGTATATTGGGCCCCGGGTACTCTTTGCCGCAATATCCTGTGGTCATGACCGAGAATCGCCCATGCTAACCAAACTCACAGACCGTCGTGCATTACGCCGTTGGTCTCGTGCGTTGGATGGAATTGATCAGCTCGATCCCGAACAGGCGAAACGGCTGCAAATTGAGGCGGACCGTCTTTCCAAACGACTCAATCGAGTCCTAAACGCAGTAGAACGGCACGCAACGCCGACCCTTCAAACGATCGCGAACCAGAACCCGCTTCACGCAGATTGGACGTGGTGCCCGTCATTCTGGAACGGCCCTTTAACACCTTCTGGCGTAGCGCAGGTTGAAAGCGGCGCGCGCCTGTCCTCGGACACGGCGTTATTTCACGACTGCTCACTGAACGACATCACACTGCGGCAAACCCGCGATCCCTCCAGTTCAAGGTTTGAAGCGCGTATCGAGACACTAGATTTCTCGGGGTCCTACATAAGTATGGCGATTGATCTACCAACTGGCGCGACCGCCGGATTGACTGCATCTCACATCATTTCCTGCAATGCTTTCATCGAGATGGAGCGTACAATTGAAGTTTACGCACGCCTAAACCTCGGCTTTGGACCCAACGTTGAAAGTCTGATCGTGAAGCGTGATCCAAACAGTGTGGACGAGGCATTCGAGTTCGACCTATCCAGCGCAACGCTCGACGAAAGCCGGTTGGACCGTGCTTGGATTGACCTCATCTTCGATGCTCCGGCTTACAACCAAATTTCAATTAAAGGCGTTACACTCCACCGCCACCCCAGAGCGGAGGTATAACAAGACATGTCGGACATCACTCTCACTCGCATGCGGTTGACCGGCGGGGTTTGGGAAGGGCTCCTGGCATCTGCCAGCGGGGTGAAACCCAAACTCTGGCTTCGCCACCGCGAGGACGTTGTTGCGGAACCCGAACTGCATGCCGCAACTGGGGCAACCGCCAATGTCGCGCAATGGTTCGTCCGCTTTCAATTTCCGTTGGATCGCCTCAACGATGGCGTGCAGACTTTTATTGTCGAAGATGCATCAACGGGCGACGCTCTCGCGCATGAAACTGTGATTGCCGGTGAAATTGCCGACGACACACTCCACGCGGAAGTTGCGCTCTTGCGCGCTGAACTTGACCTTCTCAAACGATCCTTCCGTCGCCACTGCGCCGAAGGCTAAATCCTACTCCCCTCGGGGAAATCGCTGGCTTTCTTCAAGATCATTCAGATCCATATGATTGCGCATGTACCTTTCGGATGCCCGCTTCAATGGCTGGAAATCCCAAGGGTAATACCCGCCTTTTCGCAAGGCGTCATACACCACCAATCGGCGCGCCTGGCTTGCGCGAACATCTTCATCGAACCGCGTCATATCCCATCGCGCGTCTGCTTCGGACCGAAACCTTGCCAAAACCTCAGAGGCGGCAGGGACGCCCGCTAGGTTAGTCAGTTCGTGCGGATCTTCCTGCAAATCAAAAAGCTGTTCGGGATCTGCCGCGCAACGCACGTATTTATACCGATCGTCTCGCAGTGAAACGAGCGGCGTGATGGATGCCTCGGCGGCATATTCGATTGCCACATAGTCCTTCCGCGCCGCACCCGCTGCAATCCGAACGAGGCTTTCACCGTCGGTCCAGTCTGCAATCGCGCTCAGATCAAGCCCGGCGATATCCGCCAGTGTCGGACCCACGTCCAAGGTGGAAACAGGCGTCTCCACTAGACCGGGTGTGATCCCTGCACCTGAAATCATCAACGGCACACGTGAAGACCCCTCGAACATACTCATCTTGAACCACAATCCGCGTTCCCCGAGCATGTCACCGTGATCCGACACAAACAGGACAACAGCTTCCTGACGTGTGTCCTCAAGAACCTGCAAGATCGACCCGATTTTGTCGTCCAGATAGGAGATGTTTCCAAAGTACCCACGGCGCGCGCGCCTTATCTGATCTTCAGTAATGTCGTAGCTACGCCAGTCATTCGCATCAAAGATGCGACGAGAATGCGGGTCATGGTCCTCATACCCAAACGCCGCAACCGCCGGCAGCAAGTGTTCGCAATCCTCATAAAGGTCCCAATACTTGCGCCGCGCCACATAGGGGTCATGCGGATGCGTGAAACTCACCGTCACACACCAAGGACGCTCCTCCACACCCCGCGCCAAATCGTAAAGCTTTTGCTCAGCCAGATGTGCGACCTCGTCGTCATACTCCATCTGGTTCGTGATCTCGGCAATGCCAGCCCCCGTCACCGACCCCATGTTGTGGTACCACCAGTCGATGCGCTCGCCTGGTTTCCGGTAATCCGGTGTCCAACCATAGTCCGCAGGGTAGATGTCGGTCGTCAGCCTTTCCTCAAATCCATGAAGCTGATCCGGCCCTACAAAATGCATCTTGCCTGACAGACAGGTCGCATACCCTGCGCCACGCAGATGATGCGCAAACGTCGGTATATCGGCGCGAAACTCGGCTGCGTTGTCATAGATGCCTGTGCGCGAAGGAAGCATTGATGACATGAACCCGCCACGCCCCGGGGCGCATAGAGGCGAAGCCGTGTAGGTGTTTGCAAATCGCGCCGATCGCTCCGCCAAAGCTTTCAGATTTGGCGCATGTAACCAATCGGCTGGTCCATCGGGGAAGAACGTACCCGCCAGCTGGTCCACCATAATGATAAGAATATTCGGCTGTGCCACGGACCTTGCTCCCTTTCGCCCACTGGGCGACAGAGCCTGATCAGTCGTAGTCCGTCAATCCCTTGTGGTTAGAGACGGCGCACCTTTGGAAGAACTTTTTCAGCCGGCTCTGCTGGCACTTCGATGATTTCAGCAGGCATAGGTTCTTCTTCCGCAACCATCTCTTCCTCAGGGAAGAGGACGAAGTAATCGCCGCGGTAATAAACCGAGCCCGGCGCAGAATAAGCAATCACATCTTCCGTCCACTCTTGCGAGAAAAGCACCGAGAACAAACCGGGAGCTTTATGAACCATATTGTGCATGGTGCCGATCATGATTGCGATCCCGACGACAAGCGCGAGTTTCATTGGGTGGTCGCCCAACCCCTGAAGGCTGAAGAAGCTTTGATGTTCCGCCCGCGCAGAGTCCCGCGCTGTCAGCCCAATAGCTCCGAAAATCAAAAGCGCGGCCAGCCCTGCAAGCCCTGCGTCAATGATCATTGTGAAATCCGCAGACTCACCGGCAAGCGTGTCACCCATCAGATGGAACCGCGCATATCTCGCGAAGAAGACAGCAAACATTCCAAGAAAGGCGAGACCTACAAGACTAGCCGGGTACCGGACGTTTGCCTTCCAATCGGGCAATACGTCTACCTGCGGTCGCGACGCCTCGATTGGCGCGCGACGCTCCTGCATACGCGCCAACCGGTCCTGAAATCCCTTATCCGGTGTGCCGCCCGTTGGTCCGCTCATGACGAAAAATCCTCAAAATTAAGCCTCTCAACTCAGTAAATGCCCATGGAAAATGGCAAAATCATGAGCAAACAGGGCCCGAAAACTGCCGTTTGCGCTGAGCTCAGCCGTCAAGCTGGGAATGAGCCGAAATCTGCCGCTTTTGCAGAGCTTCCCGGATGGTAATGAACGTAACGGACGCCAGGATGAGGGCACCACCAAACAACACCCAAATATCCACGCCTTCTCCAAACACCCAGTACCCCAGCAAAGTGGCCCAAATCAGCTGCAGGAAAGTTGCAGGCTGCGTGATGGTCACAGGTGC
>CAYPVG010000370.1:0-4777 GCA_964414085.1 uncultured Boseongicola sp.
GTCCATCAATTTTCCCGACAAAAATAGTCGGAGTAATTGACCTGACCAAAATTGTCGGATTTATAGTCGGCAACGCAAACCCAAACGGAGCCAAAAAAATGCGCACACCGATTTTCGCTCTTGCTGTGACGGCGATGGCCGTTCCCACATACGCAGATGAACTCAACGTTTATTCTTACCGCCAGCCTGAACTCATCCAACCCTTGCTGGACGCTTTCACCAATGAGACCGGCATTGAGACAAACGTCGCATTTGTAAACAAGGGTCTCGTCGAGCGCCTGCGCGCTGAAGGCTCCCGCTCTCCGGCGGACATTATTTTGACTGTCGACATTTCCCGTTTGACCGACGCCAAGGACGCAGGTGTTACACAGCCGGTTTCGAGCGACGTGTTGAACTCAACAATTCCAGCGGCGCTTCGTGATCCCGAGGGGCATTGGTTCGGTCTGACGACCCGCGCTCGCATCCTCTACGCCTCGAAAGATCGCGTCGCGGAAGGTGAGATTACGACCTATGAAGACCTAGCTGACCCAAAGTGGGCCGGACGCATCTGCACGCGGTCGGGTACGCACGTATACACGCTGGGCCTTTTGAGCGCAGTCATCGAACACAATGGCGAAGAAGCCGCTGAGGCATGGCTGGAAGCCGTGAAAAACAACCTTGCCAAAGATCCAGAAGGCAACGATCGCGCACAGGTGAAATCCATCTGGGCAGGTGAATGCGATATTTCCCTCGGCAACACATACTACATGGGCGCTATGCTCAACGATGCCGAGCAAACCGAATGGGCTAATTCGGTACGTATCGAATTCCCAACTTTTGCGGACAACAACTCAACTCATGTGAATGTCTCAGGCGTAGCCATGACGACTTCAGCGCCAAACCGTGAGAACGCCGTCCAATTTATGGAATTCCTCGCTTCGCCAACCGCGCAGGCAATCTACGCCTCAGTCGTCCACGAGTACCCGGCTTCGCCAGATGCGTCACCTTCCGACCTCGTCGCAAGCTGGGGCGAATTCAAGCCTGATGACACGAACCTTGCGGCAATTGCCGAGAACAGAGCGGCAGCGCTTCAAATGGTTGAACGTGTTGACTTTGACGGCGGCGCAGGCACTGGCGGCTAACCTGCCCAAAACCACCCCTCTGACCGGCCCCTTCGGGACTGGACAACCAAGCGGGGCGCGGCCAATGTCGGACTTCTAGCTCGGAGAGTGACATGGCGGCGCCTCGCAAAGTTATTATCGATACCGATCCAGGTCAGGACGACGCCGTTGCCATTCTTTTGGCCTTGGCATCTCCCGAGGAAATCGACCTTCTCGGGGTTGTCGCTGTGGCAGGAAACGTTCCACTTCCGCTTACACAAAAGAACTCTCGCATCATCTGCGAACTCGCTGGCCGACCGGACATGCCTGTTTTCGCCGGATGCGACGCTCCTATGTCTCGCAAGCTCGTCACAGCGGAGCACGTGCACGGAAAAACTGGCCTCGACGGACCGCAGCTTCCTGAACCAACGATGCCGCTTCAAGAAAAGCATGGCGTTGATTTCATTATCGACACGCTACGGTCCGAGCCAGCTGGCACGGTCACGCTCGTTCCGATCGGACCGCTCACCAACATTGCGCTGGCCTTTGACCGGGCCCCAGACATTGTTGAGCGCGTCCAAGAGATTGTCTTGATGGGCGGCGCCTACTTCGAGGTTGGAAACATAACTCCGGCGGCGGAATTCAACATCTATGTCGACCCGGAAGCAGCTGAAATCGTTTTTAAATCTGGCGTCAAACTCACAGTGATGCCGCTCGATGTGACCCACAAGGCGCTGACCAGTGCAGAATGGATCAATGACATCAAAGCGCTCGGAACAGAAGTCGGCCGCATGGTCGCCGAGTGGACAGACTTTTTCGAACGCTTTGATACAGAGAAGTACGGTTCAAAAGGTGCCCCGCTTCACGATCCCTGCACCATTGCCTATCTGATTCAACCGGACCTATTTGATGGGCGGTTCATCAATGTCGAGATTGAAACAATGTCCGAGCTGACACTCGGAATGACCGTCGCGGATTGGTGGCGGGTCAGTGGGCGCGCAGAAAATGCCATGTTCATGGGTTCTGTAGATGCCAAAGGCTTCTTCAATCTATTGACTGAGCGGCTGGCGCGCCTGTGAGCCTTCTTGTTCCGCCATCGCAGGACTGGGCAGAAATGGCCAAGGCGGAAACTGCTAAGCTTCTGGATGCCACAGAAGGCATAATCGCCGTCCACCATATAGGCTCAACATCTGTGCCCGGATTGCCTGCCAAACCAATCATTGATCTGATGCCCGAATTCGAAACGGACGATGCCCGGCTGGGCGCGCGATCGGCTTTTGAAGACCTTGGATATGAATGGATGGGAGAATGCGCACTAAATGGGCGCTCTTATGCTCGCAAGATGAATCCCACCACTGGAAAACGCATGTTTCACGCACATAGCTACACCATCGGGCACCCCGATATCGGGCGTCACCTCGCCTTTCGTGATGCGCTGCGTGGCAATGCAAGCTTGCGCGCCGCCTATACGTCAGTAAAAGCCAGTTGCGCCGCACGATTTCCTCACGGCGGCGAAAACTACCAGGCCTGCAAATCAGCTTGGATCGACAAAGCAGAACAACGCGCGTTGGAACGCCATTCATGACCAACCTATTACACTTGGCAACTCAGACCGACCTCGAACGCCTGCTGCCGATGGTGAAAGCCTATCATGTCTTTGAGAGCATTGACGTGGATGACGAACATCGTCGCAGTGCGATTGCCCCGCTGCTCGAAGGTTCGCCTCACGGTGCGATCTGGCTCATCGGTCCAAAAATTTCACCCGTGGGTTACGTAGCCGTATCCTTCGGTTGGTCTATCGAATTGGGCGGCCTCGATGGGTTCATTGACGAAATCTGGATACGGGAAAAGGTCCGGGGCCGCGGCATGGGGTTTGAAGCGATCTCGGCCCTCGTGAAGTCGCTTCAGGGCGCAGGCTTGAAGGCCTTGCACCTTGAAGTTGCGCCTTCAAACGAGCGCGCGCAGAACCTATACAAACGGTTGGGCTTCGAAAATCGTCCCTACAGCCTCATGACTTGGACACCACAGCAACCTATCTAAGGTGCATGACGCTGCATATTCCCTTCGATAACAGCTACGCTCGGCTGGACGAGCGCTTTTACACAAAGATGAAGCCGTCGCAGGTCGCGCGGCCTGAACTCATCGCAATCAACGACGAGCTGGCGCGCGATTTAGGAATTGATCCTGCAGCTTTGTCATCGCAGGACGGTTTGGACGTCCTTGCAGGAAACAAAGTCCCTGAGGGAGCGGACCCTCTCGCCCAAGTCTACGCCGGTCACCAGTTTGGAGGATGGTCTCCTCGCCTAGGCGATGGTCGCGCCATTCTTCTTGGAGAGGTGGTTTCAAGTTCCGGGGCCCGCTTTGACATACAACTCAAGGGCTCGGGCCCAACGCCCTACTCCCGAATGGGAGACGGACGTGCTTGGGTTGGTCCGGTCATGCGCGAATACATTGTCTCAGAGGCAATGCACAATCTTGGCGTTCCAACAACCCGCGCGCTGGCGGCTGTGACGACAGGTGAAACCGTGGTGCGTGAGGCTCCCTACCCTGGCGCAGTGCTGACGCGCGTCGCCTCATCGCATATTCGGGTTGGAACCTTCCAGTATTTCGCCTCCCAACGGGATACAGAGGCTCTGGAAGCGCTCACGGCTCACGCCATTTCGCGCCATGCACCGGGGGCTGAAACTGCGCTCGATCTTCTGGAAGTCGTTATCGAAAAACAAGCTGCGCTCGTCGCAAAGTGGATGGGCTTAGGTTTTATCCACGGTGTCATGAACACAGACAACATGACTATCTCGGGCGAAACCATCGACTATGGACCATGCGCATTCATGGATACATTCCACCCAATGCGCGTTTTCTCGTCCATCGATCAGCAAGGTCGCTACGCCTACGGACGTCAACCAGACATGGCCATGTGGAACCTTGTCCAGCTAGCGACGTCCTTGATGCCTCTTATTGGAAGGGTTGAGGATGCCCAGGCCAAAATCGACTGCTTTCCAGAGCTGTTTCGAGCAGCATGGCTTGTCGAATTTCGAAATAAGATAGGGTTGCACTCAGAGGGGGACGAAGACGCAAGTCTCGTTCACGATCTACTTGAGCGAATGAAAGACCAAAACGCTGATTTCACGAATACTTTTCGAGCTCTTGGAAACGGCAAAGCGCGGGACGCATTCCTTGATCCATCAGCCTTCGATGAGTGGGAGGTCGCCTGGCGCGACCGCCTCATGCAAGAGAGCAAGGCTCCGGAAGATCTTTCAGAGGAACTCAATACTACCAACCCAGCGCTCATCCCACGAACGCACCGGATCGAGCAGGCAATTCAAGCGGCGATACATGGCGACCACGATCTATTTCACCGCCTGAACAAGGCTTACCTGTCTCCGTACGATCTCCAAGATGACGCGCTCGATTTGACCCGTCCGCCGTCAGAAGAAGAAGTTGTTCCTCAAACTTTTTGTGGCACTTGAGCTGGCCGATTTATCAAATAGAGACCGAATGCCACCATCCCCAAGGCGACTAGGATTGGCGCACCAAGTTTCTCGTCTAAGAACGCCCATCCAAAGAACACACCGAATATTGGCGATAGGAAGCTAAACGCGGCAACGCTCGCTGCCGGATAAATCGACAGCAACCAGAGCCAAAGCGCATAGCCAAACGATGCAATGATCACGATTTGGAATGCTAATCCCCATAGA
>CAYPVG010000371.1:0-4890 GCA_964414085.1 uncultured Boseongicola sp.
TATCTCGCACGGCGATGATCCGGTTCACCGGAAAATCGCGTCGCGAAGCAACGTGATCGGGATACCTCGCACTGGTCTAGATCGTTTTGACTACAACCGGCACACTGCGCTCGATAGCTTGGCGAGCTTTCTGGAAACCTACGTCGATGTTGTCATGCGCGTGGACGTTGACGAGTTCGTTTTTGTCGATCCGGATCTTCATGATGATCTGGCGTCTTGCCTTGGCGCCAATAGGGCCGATGCGTGGTTTTGCCTGGGGTTCAACGTTTACGCCAAGTTGGATGACCCCAAGCTTGATCTTGAGCGGCCTTATTCGGAACAACGCCGACTTTGCGCTGTAGATCCAATGTACTCAAAGGCTGTGGCGGGAAGAAATGGCGTTTTTATCGGGTTTCATGGTGCCCGAGACAGCGTGAAAAAAGACGCAAGCCGAATGATCCTGCCCAAAGGGCTGTACCTGGCACATGTACGTCATGCTGAAACGGGTGCTCCAAGCGACGGGGATAGTTATACGGAATTGAGCCGTACACGACGGGCCCCTTCTGAGGAACTGACCATACAACAACGGATCGCGGGTTATCCTGTTGTGGATGCTGAACGAGAACTGGACGAGTGCTTTACAAGGATGTCAGGCGGTTTTGAGCGTAATCGTCCGAAACGGCCGAACATCTGGTGCGTCCCGCGGGTGAAGCGCAATGTGGCGTTTGAGTTGCCGGATCGGTTTGTCGGACTTTTTTGATTGGTGCCGAGTGCCCTTCGGACAAAAGCCGATAGTGGCGATCTATTTCTGGTGGAGCGCCGAGGATTGAAGTTCTCACTATTGAGTATGCTCCAAAGATGTTATTGCATGGTTTGAGTGAGTGGATGATTGAAGTGCCAGGAAGAGCAAAAGTCATCAACTCTGAGCATGTGCCACGGTGATTTCAAATGCCGAGAATAAATGAATTTTCCTATGACGGCGGGGCTGGAGAATTCGTCGAAATTCGTGTGCCTGCTGGCTATGACGTCTCGGATTTGACTTTAGAGATCTATGGAAAGTCTGGTCCCACTGCTGAACTTGAGCAGACGTTGGATGTGAGTTCAGGTGATTTCACAACGGACGGCACGTGGGACTATTATGTGCTGAACGTCTCGCTAGAAGATGGTCCACGTGCTGCAATCGCGCTTGTCGAAAATGGTGTTGCGATTGAGTCGGTCACATGGGGTGCGACAAGCCCGGTGACGGTTGAAGGCGGAGCTTTGGATGGGACGTCTCAGCCCAGCATTGGTGACCCGCTGAAGAACAACTCAACAGGTTCTTTGATCACTGATGGAAGCGGTGGATGGACTGTTGCTCCGCCTACTGTCGGCGAAGAAAATGTCTGCCTTACCGCAGGCACGTTGGTTGAGACGCCGCTCGGTGATATCGCTGTTGAAGCGTTATCGCCGGGTATGGTTGTTACAACCCTTGGCGGAGAACAACAGATCATTAGGTGGGTCGGCCGCAAGCAATTGAGCTGGTCTTCTTTGAGGTCTTCCCCAAAATTGCGCCCCATTCGAATTTTGGCTGGAGCGTTAGGCGATGGGTATCCGAGGCGCGATCTGCTCGTGTCCCGGCAGCATCGCATTCTTGTTCGATCCAAGATCGCTGAACGTATGTTTGGCGTGAACGAGGTTTTGGTTGCTGCGATCCGATTGACGGAGTTGCCGGGGGTCTTTGTCGATGAGCGTGTAAGGTCCGTTGAGTATGTGCATCTGCTCTTTGATCAACACGAGGTCATTTTGGCCGAAGGCACGCCTACGGAGAGCCTTTTTACGGGGCCTGAGGCTTTGAAATCAGTGGGAGACGCGGCGCGCGAAGAGATTCTGGCGATTTTCCCTGAAGTGGCTGCATTGGATTATGATCCGAAGCCCGCTGCCCCAATTCCTTCGGGAAAGCTGCAAAAGCAGCTTGTTTCAAGGCACGCAAAGAATGCTCAACCTGTTTTTGGGTGACTGGTCAGGCTGCGCGTCGTGCGGCCATGACCCAAATCACTGCGAGGCCGAGCGAGGCCAGCATGTTCCAGCTGGCCATTGATATTCCAAAGAGTGACCATGCGACGTCATCACACATGACAATATTGACTGGTGCATCGAGAGACAGAAGGTCGGTGCCGGATAGTCCGTCCAATGCGTTGCCGCCGCCCGAGCACGATGTCGGGCCTTCCCACCAGTCGCGTTCAACGCCTGTGTGGTAGAGGCCGATGCCGGCTGTGGTGAGGGCTGCGAGTGCCCCTGCGGCCGCGATGAGAAGATAGGGGCCGAGGATCAGCGTTGCGGCACCTAGGGCACCTGCCGTCCAGTGCGGCCAGCGTTGCCATAGGCAGAGCTTGCAGGGCGCATAGCCGAGCGCCTGGAAGATGTAGGCCCCCGCCAGAAGGGCGAGCGAGCCGCCTGCAGCGATGAGCATGAGGTTCCGGCGTGTCATAGTCCCATCCATCCTTTGATCAGGCTAACAAGTGTCGCGCCCGCAAAGATCAATGTGGAGATCCAAACAGTTCCGATCAAGCTTCCGGCAAGGACGTAGAGGCCGTCGCGTTCGAGCAGCCCCACAGCGATGATGACAACGGCAATTCCGGGCACTGTGTTTGTACCGGGCAGGGGCACGAGAATGGACGCACTGAAGAGCACAAGTGCAATCCCGACGAGCCTGTCGAGTGGGGGACGTGTGAGAGCAGGGAGCCGTGGGTGGCTGAGGGCCTCGATCCGTTCCAGCCAAGGGCTTGCGCGTTTTGCGAGGTTTTGAAGGCTGTCGCGTGTGACTTCACGGGCGCCAAGGCGTGCTGGCAGCCAGGGCGATGTGCGCCCCGCCATGATCTGGGCTGAGACAAACATGAGCGGAAGCGAGACCACCTGGGGGATGCCGTAAAGAAACGGGATGCAGCAGGGCAGCGCGAGGATGAGCAGAAACAGACCAAACGCCCGTTCGTGAAGATTGCCGAGGATCCAGTCGAGTGTGACCGTTTCGCTGCCAGCGTCTTCGGCCAGCTTGTGAAGCCGGCGCGAGATCGGGAGGTCTACGTCGTGTTGAGCGTCCACGCGGGCGTCCTCTGGTTTCAAAGTGCTTGCACCACACCGCCTAGCAAACCGGCGTGCTCCGTTCCACCGGATAATCAAGTCGCGCGGGGCCGTCGACGGGACGTTGAATTCGGAGCATTTGGTTTTTGGCTGGTGCGCCCGCTGGATTGCGCGTCTTTGGGCTTTTCGTCGCCGAAAAGCCGCGCTATGAAGCCGACGGTGCGCCCGAGTGGCGGAACGGTAGACGCAGCGGATTCAAAATCCGCCGGGGGAAACCTCGTGTGAGTTCGAATCTCACCTCGGGCACCATAGCTTTCTCAGTATTCGTTGAAGCTGTGTTTGATTTGGCCTTCTCTTTGCCTGGCCGGATCAAGTTGAATATTGCCGATTTGCCATCGAACGTGTCTTTGGTCTGCTCCGAGCTCGAAGCTGACTTTCAGATGCGAGACATGGGTGAGGCAACGTCCCAGTCTGTGGCCCGATGCGGCGGCTAACTTTTTAACCCTGATGGAGAACTTCTCCGACAGCGCGTTGCAATGTCGAACGCAGCCATAGTGATGCCGGCTCTGAGTCAAAACGAGAATGCCACGCGATTTGTTCGAAATATTTGGGACAAGGAATTGGCGGCTCGAAAATCTGAATGTCGGCCAACTTGGAAAAGTAGTTCGCAAGCGTTCGCGGACATGTCAGCAACAGGTTGCTTTCGGCCACCAGCAAAGGCGCTGACATAAAGTACCTGGTTCGCATCGCGATGCGACGTGTCAGACCCTGCTCTCTAAGTATTCGGTCTATCCAGGTTGGGCTTCTGTCGTCGGTAATCGTTATTAGGAGATGGGGAAGCGTGGCGTAAGTCTTAAGGTCGAGCGTTTCTCCCACACCTGGATGGTCCTTTCGAACGACACAGACAAACTCTTCTTGATACAAATTGGCTCCGCGGATTTCTGGCATCGGTTGCGCAAGGTCCCCCGTCAGCACCGCGGCCAGCAACAGGTCGATTTTCCCGTCCGCTAGAAGGGACAATTCGTTGAACCGAAGCGCCCCAGCTCGTGCGATCGGCCGGACTTCGATATCTAAATTCGGCGCGTGGGATGCGAGTTTTTTCAGGACCGGCGGCAACACGAGTGTGCTTAAGAAATCGGGCGCGGCAATAACAAATCCGCGTTCGGATTGGCGTGGATCAAATTCGGCAACACTTGTGACCGCGCGTTCCAGATCCCGCAGTGCTCGATGTAACGGTCCCATCAACTGTTCCGCCAGGGGCGTGCGAACCATGCCACCCTGGGTTCGGGTCAGTAATTCATCTCCGAAAATCCCCCTCAATGTCCGGAGGGAATGGCTCATTGCGGATGGGGTGACGAATTGCTTCTCGGCCGCCGTCTGAACGCTTTGATGTGTCAGCAAATGATCCAAGGCCACCAAGAGGTTCGCGTTGATGCTGGAAAGGTTCACTCCTGAATCTCCTTCATGTTGGGCTGAGATACTCTCGTTTGCCGAACAGATGCCTGCCGGTTAATCATACGGGTACCAATCGAGATATAGAAGTAAATATTTGTAAAAAAACAGTTTTACTTTAGATCTTGAATGGACGGCTCTAGAAGAGGAAAAACGAAATGGCTCAGGTTAAAGTCACACATGAACTCAATGCAACTGCGGATCACATCTGGTCGTTGATTGGTGATCCCGCCGAAATTTCAACTTGGCACCCTGCGATCGCAACCTCGCAGGTGGCAAACAAGCAGCGAAATTGCTCGCTGGCCGATGGTGGTGAGATTAGCGAAGAGATCCTCAACCACGATGACAACGCGCGAACCTACACTTACCGCATTGTCGATAGCCCGCTCCCGATACGCGACT
>CAYPVG010000372.1:0-2884 GCA_964414085.1 uncultured Boseongicola sp.
AGAGCAGCAGCAGTACGTGTTTCGATCTGTGCAGGGTCGTTCGACACGTCGATCATGTTAAGATCGCCGCCAACACCAGCAAAGTAACCTTCGCAACGGTCAACAAGCGCTGTGTTGAACGCTTCCTGGTTCAAGCAAAGACCTTTGGTAACACCTTCAGCAGCAGCGCGTGTACCTGCAGCTTCACCAGCGTCACGCTCTGGCTGGCCAACGTGCATCAGCGCGCCGAGCTCTTTGGACGACTCAAGACCAGAGTTGATTGTCACAACCGGAATACCGTCTGCAACAGCAGCTTTGATTGCCGGCCCAAGCGCGTCTGCGTCAGGCAGCGAAACGATGATGCCATCTGGGTTCGATGCCGCTGCGGCTTCGATCAGTGCAGCCATAGCTGCCATGTCGCCAGAAACGTCAAAGTTGTATTCCAACGTTGCGCCAACATCTTCTGCAGCGTCACGTCCGCCTTTTTCAACAACAGGCCAGAATGGGTCTGTACCCTGAGTGTGCGTAATCATGACATAACGCTCGCCATGACCGTCAGCGTAAGCAGCACCAGCCATAGTTGACGCAGCCACAGCCGCCATCAGAATTTTTTTCATTAAGTCTCTCCCTAAGTTTTCAGTCTTTTGAGAAAGCTTCCCAGCTTTCCATTTTCATCTGGTCCAAAGACCAAATTCTTGCACGGCATCACTGCCGTCATTCCTTTGGCTCGTCAGATGCTCCTCGTTAATTTTGGACGAAAGCACTTGGCGAGTGTCAGGCCTTCACGATCAGAAGCGAACGCAATCTGAGCTGACCGACCCAATTCCAAAGACTTAGTTGCAGGTTCCGAGCGTAGGTCTTTTTCAAGACCGCTGCTCACAAACTCACGATTAGCACCGCCAAACGAGGCATCAGGTGATGCAAAATACGTTGACCGTATCGCATCGCAAGAAAGCTCCGACAAAGGGAAAGCTGCACGCAAGTTTATTCCTCCCGATTCCCTGCTAACCTAGTGTTTCTATTTTTGCAACCGGTTGCAAGAGTTGCTGCCGCCTTTATGACAGGCTTCAAAGCTTACCGTTCCAATCCCACGGTGCAACGCTAAATTTTGGGCAAATTCAACGGTTAGGTCAAAACCTGAGCAGAACTCCAATGCGCAACTTAGTTTGACGTGCTCTGGGGCACCTCAAACTCAATTGCAGCTTGCTCATCGCCAGCGATTGCGCGCTCAAAGGCAGCAAGGCGTTTATAGATCGACATCAGCTCGACAATTGTTGTCCAGGACGACACCAGGAATTGGAATGAGTTTTCAACGCGTTGGAAGGCACGCAGGATCTGCTGCATGACACCCAAAGTGACGCCGGCACTGATGATCGTCGGCCCCAAAGCGATGTAAGGGAGGATCACGCCTGCCTGAAGGTAGGAGTATCTGACGACGTTGAAATAAAGATAGTTCAGATAAAGCCGGAAGTAGTTCTTCCGTACATTCATGAACAACTCGCCAAGAGTAGGTGGCTTAGCTCGGTTCTCGTCGTCTTCACCAAGCACAAGTTCTTTGCGGAACGCTGCCTCGACGCGTTGATTGCGGAACTCGAGACCGGGCAGGCGCCAGCCTGCAAGACCGAGAAGGGCGGTGCCGATCACCGACCAAAGAATAGCGACAAACACCAGTGCCTGAGGAACTTCGCCAACAATCGGAAGCTCGGTGATATACGATGACAGCCCCCAAAGAATTGGCAGGAACGCCAGAAGCGTCATGATCGCATCAATAAATCGCGAACCCAGCGCCTCCATAATCCGTGCAAACGCCATCGTATCTTCCTGGATACGCTGCGATGCCCCTTCGATGTGCCTAATCTTCGGCCAAAGTGAAACGTAGTAGTCGTTCATCGCTGTACGCCACCGGAAGACATAATGCGACGTGAAGAATGCCGCGACCACAGCCGTCAGAATGAACACCATCGCAATCTTTAGGAATGTGGCCAGCTGGCCGTAATAGTCTTCCGCACTGACGGAATTTGGCTCGGCCAGCGCCTGCTGCACCATGTCATAGAAGGTGCCGAACCATTCGTTGATCATGACATCGAGCTGCACTTGGAACCATGTCGCAAAAACAATCAGCGCAGAACCCGCGACCGACCATTTTGCCCACTTATGGGAGGACTGACGTAGCCAGAACACCACGAAGATAGCGTAGCAAAGTGCGGTAAACTCATAGAGCCAAACGCGCGTCGGATCCCATCCAAACAGGCCGGCAATCCCAATCGGGTCTTCCCATTCCTTGAATTCTACATGCCAGAACGCAATGCAGATGATGGCCCAAATGATCGCCGTCACGAGGAACCGTTTGGGATTCGGGAAGAAGGAATGGAACATGCGTGTCGTCTTCTCTTTTTCTGTCTACTCGATGCGCAATTTCAAAAGCCGCGCATTTTTATTGTAGGAGACATATGCAGCAGGCAAAGCCTTATCACGTGAGATAGAGGATTTTTGAAGTCGAAGTGAGCAGGGAGGGTACACAAAGCCAGACTGCTCGATTTCAAAGCCGTTCTTGATCTCAACCGCGTGATCAACCTCCCGTGAGCGGGCTAGGACTGCTCGCTTGCTTGCGCCACATTGGTTCTATCAATGGAGGATACCCCATGCGTCTCACTCATCTGATCGCGGCCTCAGCGCTGGTTTTTGCGACCGGCGTCTCGGTGGCCAAGGCAAATCCGGTCCTTTGGAAGTCCGAATGGCCGGACACGGATTTTGAAATCACAACGATAGACAATTGGCGTGAAATCATGTCTGGCGGCCCACCGAAAGACGGCACACCGGCTCTGGACGACGTCTCCTTTATCCCGGCGGACAGCGAAACGCGGATCGAAGACCGCGAGCCAGTCATCACACTCGAGATAGACGG
>CAYPVG010000373.1:0-4250 GCA_964414085.1 uncultured Boseongicola sp.
GATCTCAGCCACTTCGACGGCATCGTCCCCTGTGGCATCAAAGAACACGGCGTGACTTCGCTCGTCGACCTTGGTTTGCCGGTCACCATGGAAGACGTCGATGTGGCTTTGAAGAAAACGTTCTCTGACGCGTTTGGAAAGGACTGACGGCTCGAGGTCGGTCTGTCCAAAAGCGTCACATCGTGCGATGAAACTCCAATGAACGGCACCAAGCAGCAGGACACAGATTGGCCTCTTATCCGCACCGTCGGTTTTGACGGGCTCCTTGTCAGCTTTGGCGACACCTTAAGTGAACCGGCAAACCGCGCGGCCCTCGCCTTTCGAAGTGCCCTTGAGGTCGAAAACTGGGACGGCATCGAAGAAACCTCGACGTCGCTGGTGTCGGCATATCTGCGCTTCGATCCGCTCGTCCTTCCCCACACGGAGATACGTGCCAAGCTTGAGACACTCTTAAAGACACGCGACTGGTATGAGACACTCTTGCCGTCCGGCCGCACCCTCTGGCGCGTGCCTACCTCATTCGAAGGAGCAGCCGCTCCGCAACTTGCTGAAGCAGCCAGTGCGGCGGGTCTCAGCGAAGCCGACGCCATTTCATCCATCACATCCACCCAAGTACGGGTGCAGACAATCGGTTTCGCCCCCGGCATGCCATATCTGGGCGAGTTACCCGAAGCGTGGAACATTCCGCGCCAAACAAATCTGACCGATCAAGTCCCCGCTGGCGGGCTCTGCGTGGCCATCCGACAGCTCGTCCTGTTCCCCGTCGCAACGCCGACAGGATGGCGGCATATCGGACAAACCGCGCTTCAACTCTTTCGCCCTGACGCTGAGGGTCCGTTCCTGCTGCGACCGGGTGACGAAGTGATCTTTCATGTGGTCTCGACTGAAACTCTCTCCAACATGGCGGACGATCCTTTAGGCGGTGCAATGCGCGAGGCATTGAAATGACCCGCGCGCTCAAAATAATCAGCGCCGGACCGGGCGTCACAGTTCAGGACCTCGGCCGCCCCGGGTACCTCGCCCAAGGCCTGTCACGCGGCGGTGCCGCCGACCGCATCGCAATTTATGAAGGCGCTGCGCTCCTAGGCCAGTCCCCCACCTTCGCCGCTTTGGAAATGGCGGGCATGGGTGGAGAGTTCGAGGCAACAGAGGAAATGCGCATTGCACTGACCGGCGCACCCATGCGCGCCTCATGCGACGGCGAACGCCTGGTCTGGAATGCAACACATACCCTGCCCAAAGGCGCGCGCCTTTCAATTGGCGCAACCGAGCAAGGCACCTACGGCTACCTTCACGTCGGCGGCGGACTGGACACAGAGACATTCCTTGGCTCGAAAAGCACTCACCTGTCGGCGCGTCTCGGCAGGCCGCTAGCTTCGGGTGAGACACTAAATGTAGGCGAAGACACGCAAACAGACTCCGGCTGGACGCTCAACACAGACAATCGCTTCTCCGGCGGCAAGGTTCGCATTGTTCCAAGCCTACAAACCGACATGTTCGCAACGGACGATATCGCGCGCTTCCAGGCCACAGCATTCCAACGCGATGCACGTGGTAACCGCATGGGCGTTAGGCTCACCCAAGATGGACACGGCTTCCAAAGCCGTGCTGGCCTCAGCGTTCTTTCAGAAGTCATTGTACCGGGCGACATTCAGGTGACGGGAGATGGCTCCCCGTTCGTGCTCCTCAGCGAATGTCAAACCACTGGCGGCTATCCGCGGATCGGTTCCGTTCTACCGTCCGACCTTCCCCGTGTTGCCCAAGCGCGCCCGGGCACCAATCTCAGTTTTCACTTTGTGACATTGGAAGAAGCTGTCGAGATCGAAAGCCGCCACCAAAATCACCTCAAGGGCCTAAAATCTGCGCGGCGCCCACTCATCCGCGACCCGCATCAAATGGCCGACTTACTAGCTTACGAATTGATCGGCGGTGTCACCTCAGGCAACGATGACGACGAATAACACTCAAAAATGCTTCGGATAGACAGACATCATTGCCTGCATCCCAAACTCGCCTTCAATCGTTCCTGCCGTTTCACACATCTTCTCGTTCAAAAACGCTCTACGCGCACAGATTGCTTCGCGCTCTTCATCCGTCAGCACATTTGCGCTGCTCTTCACTCGAGTTGAGCGCATCGGCAGCAGCGCGCGCCACGAAAAAGGTGCGGGAACATCGGCAAATAGTGTCATGGCGGAAATCCTTAGCTGAGTGCGATCTATTTCCAGCACTGTAGAAAGCAAAACTGCACGCTGGTATCCGCGCTCGCGTTGTGTTGTTCTACAAAAATGAAGAGCGACACCTTCAATTGGTCCGACATTAGGGTCTTTCTGGCGGTCTACCGGTCCGGCTCAACGCTTAAGGCATCCAAAAGCCTCGGCCTCGCGCAGCCCACAGTGGCTCGCCGCATTGAAGCCCTGGAACACGCCAGCGGCCTTACTCTGTTCCTGCGTGACACTAGAGGAGTGAAACCAACGGCTCATGCGCTTGCATTGCTTCCCCAAGCAGAAGCGGTGGAGACCGCCATTGGCGAATTCACGCAATGCACGACAAGGCAATCAAGTCAGTCCGCCCAAGCCATTCGCATCACCGCCGTTCCCGAAGTCTTCAGCCCCAATTTTTCGGCCATCATTGCAGATTTCAAAGACCGTCACCCTGACGTGCGATTTGACTTCATCGCGACACCGAAGACACTCGACATAGGCAAGGGCGAGGCCGACGTAGCCATTCGTTACTCAAATACTATCGAAGACCCGAACGTCATCTGCCGAAAAATGTCCTACGCCGAGATCACGCTTTATGCCCACGAGAGCTACATCGCCAAACGGGGGTTGCCTCAGTCGGAAGAAGATCTCGTGAACCACGACATTGTGTCCTTCCCAACTGCGCTGATTAAATTTGAGGAATGGCTTCGTGCACGTATTCCTGCGGAACGTTTCATCATGCCATGCGACACATACAACGGTCTCCAGGCCGCGATATTCGGCGGGTTTGGCATCGGGCCACTTGGCTGCGGGATCGGAGACACAACACCCGGATTAAGACGCTGTATTCCGCCCCCTGAAGGGCTCGGCGCAACGACCTGGTTGTTGACCTCACCCGAGGCTCACAAACGCCCCGAGGTTCAACTCTTCACCAAGTTTTTCGCGCCTCGTTATTCTGACTTCATAAAGCGGCAGAAACTCGATCCAAAGGCAACCTACGTCCCTGAAAAGATATAGGGCCGCGCGTCGCGCAGCCCCAAATCGACAACTTCTAGACTATTAAAGTCAATCAGCGTTCAAAGCCGCTCCACTCTCCCGTGAAAATCGCGCCCATGTCCATGTCGTAGGCGGCTGCCTTCAGATGCTCCGGCATGTCACCACGGAATATGAATGGACCCGGTGTCGCAAACTCAACGAGCTGCGGAAAGAACTTAGCGGCCGTTTCCTGAAGGTGAAAAGCCACCGCGTCGCTGTCTTCGAAGACTTCGTGGATCACAAGCTGGTTCCCAGTTTCAGAAACGGAGATTTCATAGAGAAGAAGCCCAGGCTCATGCGCCTCAAGAACCTCTCCAACAGCGGCATAAGTTTGGATCAAACGCTCTTCCATACCCGGATGCGCGGTCCAGACATAAGTGAGGTCAACTTCTTTCGAACCAGTGTCTGCCAAGGCGGCCCCTGCCCCTATTGCGAGGGTTGCTGCGATAAGGGCTGCGGATTTCAAAGTATTGGTCATCTTATATACCTTTCTCAGTTTCATTTTATGTAACCCGATATGGTAACTATTCGTTTACCTTGATTTTGGTAACCAATCGATTACCTTGATGTCAACAACTCTTTTTTTCCAGGACGCCATGCCCAGCCCAAAAGGATAAATCCGTGAAGAGGCGCTTGATCGCGCGAAAGAACTGTTCAGGCGACAGGGCTATTCCACAACCAGCACTGCCGAGCTAGTCGAAGAGCTCGGCATGAATCGCAAAAACATGTACGCAGAGTTTGGCTCAAAGCAGGAACTCTTCGAAGCCGCGCTTGATCATAGAAGTGCGAGATTCGTCGATGAGTATCTCGCGCATCTGGATGCAGGGTTTCGCAATGCACTTGAAAACGCGAAAGAAAATGGGGACATCCTTCAAAGCGCGAACGTTAGAGACCGTTCCGCACACTTCGTGAATGCTGTGGTCGGGATCTCGGCACTACTGCGCGCCAAGGCTGCGCCCGAGCAGATGTATGTCGCAAGTCGCGGCGTGACTTCGTTCCTCTAATCCAACCTAT
>CAYPVG010000374.1:0-7764 GCA_964414085.1 uncultured Boseongicola sp.
CAGCTTCGACATCGCACCCGACTGGCTATTCAAAGGCATCGGTGAAGCCTTCGCAAACAACGCAGCCCGCCTCCACATCTCGTCCGACAATCCCATGGCACTCTCCGATATGGACCCCGCCAAAGTGGGTCGCGCGTCCAAAGCCAACGCCATGGCGTACAAACCCGCGCTCGAGAAAATCTCCAGTTTCGACATCAACTGGACCATTGTCTCCTATCCGGGTCGCGCCTGGGCCAAGCTGGTCTTTCCTGACCTCGACGGAGATGCTGCCCAAAAAGCCCTTGCCAAAGCGCTGTTCTCCGCCTCGCGGATCGACCGTGAGGACCCGGTTGCTGCCTGGGCCGAGCATAACGCAAACCTCGCAGAGCGCCGCGATTGGCTAAACGAACGCCGCTTCGCCGCCCTCCATTTCAAAAACTCAAAAACCGACCTCACCGTGGGTCTCGCAGACGGCCACCTTTGGTCTGGCGGCGCGGCCGAAGCCAAAAACGGCATCACTTGCAACCCCAACATCCCAACCGAAGAAGTCTTCACCACACCTCACGCGTGGAAAGTCGAAGGTACAGCGACGGCTTCAAAGCCTCTCAGCCATCAAGGCAGCCTGATCGAAGATATCTCGGTTCGGTTCGAAGCGGGTCGCATCGTTGAAGCCTCGACCTCGCGCGGCGAAGACGTCTTCAAGAAACTGATCGAGACAGATGAAGGTGCTGCGCGCCTGGGTGAAGTGGCTCTTGTCCCACACGCGTCGCCAATCTCAGAAAGCGGCCTTTTGTTTTTTAACACACTTTACGACGAGAACGCTGCCTGCCACATCGCGCTCGGCCAATGCTATCAGGAATGCTTGGAAGACGCCGACGGCATCAGCCCGGAAGACTTGAAGGCCCGTGGCGGTAATTCGAGCTTGATCCACGTCGACTGGATGATCGGCGATGCAGACACCGAGATCGACGGTATCACTGACACCGGCGAGCGCGTACCCGTATTCCGCGGCGGCAACTGGGCCAGCTAACGCTTGCCCCTCAACGACGGACGCTGACGCCTATCCTGTCAGGTTCCGAACAGATCGCTCACACGATCCGTGTGCCGTGTCCTTGTTTGCAAACCTCACGGCAGTTGCTGTGATGTTCGCACGTCCGCTCTTCTTGATATACGCCAGACGGTAATTAAGGCTGATCGCTTGTCCATTTGAATCGTGCGTGTCCAGCCGCCACCGCGATACGATTTTCGCGTCTGTACTGGAGCTTTGAACCGGAATTGGTTCGCCATACGTGTAGTGAATAACTCCATCTATCGCGAAGCTTTTGTCGGATTCTTCGCTCACGAAAAGCGTCAACTTTTCTCCCAGAAACGCGCCTGCAGACACTTTGAAGCTGCAATCGTACACGCTGAAGCGTTCTGCGAACCCTGTTCCCGCAGTAGCGAGCGTTATCAGAAAAGCTAACGAAAGAGAGTCTAGTCGCATTATTAAGTCTCCTTAAAGGTGCATCAATTTGGAGGGTAATGGAGCAACAGCGCCTTTGCGTCTTGCCCACGAAGCTTATTGGTGCTGCTACCTACCTCTGAGAAGACGGAACGCTTATTGTAGTAGCGATTGTGTATATCGGTTAGTAGTCCCAGAGACTGGACGAGTTCCTCCAACACAACTGCCCTCAATAAGGACTTTGGGATGACGTCTGAAATGTAAATCTCGGCCTTCGCAATGCTACCTTTCCGACGCCCCGGATAGACACGAGCCATGCCGCTGGCTCCTTCAGAAAGTGCAAAATCTGTCACCGTTTTTGCTTTACTCCCGCCACCTCTGATTTTCCCGCTGACGAAAAAGACCTTGATGTTGGGTGTTCCCTTGGACACTTGAACAAGACGAATGCCAGCGTTTACACCGTTTATCTCCTCGATCGCTTGCACCAAGGCACCCGCAGCTGCCGCGGCAAGGTCCTCCGGGAATGCATCTTCAATCGCCATGACGCCTACCGTTAAATTGCCCCGCATTGGCTCCGGCCATTTGTAGGTGGAGTGTCCACACTTCTGGCCGACAGGCGCACCACAAGCGACAGCACGATAGAAGTCGTTGTCGCTGAGCTTTCCCTTGCTGCGGACAAAGTCCTTTGCGGAAATTGAGGTTACCGAGACGATCAAAACAGTAACCGCTAAGAGCAAAAAGCGACCCACCAGAACAAGGCAATTTTCTGCATTTTTGGAATGCATTCGCGCCAACCCCCATTGGTCTATGCTTCGCAACCTAGCAGATATCTTCTACAAATTGAAGTTCAGAGCGCCGCTCAACCTAAGGTTGAAAATCGTGAATGAGGCGGAACAAGTTAAAACGGCACATCATCCCCAGCCGACGCCGCCGCCGTGACAAACTTCGCGACGACCTTCTTATCGCCTGCCTTATCAAAGGCGATATCCAGCTTGTCGCCTTCAATGCCGGTTACTGCGCCATAGCCAAATTTCTGGTGAAACACCCGATCACCGATCGAAAAGGCCGACACCGCATCCAGGTCGATCACCATGTTGCGCGCTTCTAACGGCTGGGACATGCCACGCTGTTGGCTCCGCGCCTGAAGGCGCTTCCACCCCGGCGAGTCATACCCATCCGCTTGCGCAGCCCTCTCCTGGATGTTGCTTTGAAAGCCGCCCATGGACGGCGACGCGCCGAACCCCATGCCATAACCGCTCCCATTCAGGCCGGCTGAATGCAGCACCTCGACATGCTCGCTGGGCAATTCATCAATGAACCGGGACGCCATCTGGCTCTGATACTGCCCGTAAACACGCCGGTTCGACGCGAACGAAATGGTCGCCACTTCCTCGGCCCGTGTGATGCCCACGTAGGCCAACCGCCGCTCTTCCTCGAGGCCCTTCAACCCGCTTTCATCCATTGACCGCTGCGACGGGAACAACCCATCTTCCCAGCCCGGCAAGAACACGACTGGAAACTCCAGCCCCTTTGCCGCGTGCAACGTCATGATCGACACCTTGTCCTCACCGGCGTCGCTTTCGTTGTCCATGATCAGCGAGACATGCTCGAGGAAGCCCTGCAAATTCTCAAAGGTTTCAAGGGCTTTTACAAGCTCCTTCAAGTTTTCAAGCCGTCCGGGTGCTTCCGGTGTCTTATCGTTCTGCCAATGCGCCGTGTAGCCGGATTCATCCAGAATGCGCTCAGCCATCTCTATGTGATGGCGCATCAGCCCGCGCAATTCACCGCGCGCGGCGTCGACCTCTTTGGCCTTGGCACCGGCAACCGGGGCGCCGCTATCATCAATTACCGCATCTGGATCGAAACCGTCCAAATAAGCCGTCAACTCGGCGCGTCTAACCTCGGCCTGTACAACATCGCGGTGCCACGCCGCGAGATACTGCACAAGATCACCGAGCGCCTTGCCGCCCTTCCCACCGATGAGCCCGGCCCCAACCACAATCCGCGCGCCCTCGTAGAGCGACACACCGTTGTCTCGGGCAGCTTGAAAAATCTTCTGCTGCGCCTTGTCGCCCAGCCCGCGCTTGGGCGTGTTCACAATCCGCTCAAACGCCAGATCATCGTCCAGCGACACAGCCAGCCGGAAGTAGGCCATCGCATCCCGGATCTCCATCCGCTCATAAAAGCGCGGACCGCCAATCACCCGATATGGCAAGCCAATCGTTAAAAACCGATCCTCAAACGCACGCATCTGATGAGATGCGCGTACGAGAATGGCCATGTTATCGAGGTCGAAAGGATCAAGCCCACGCGTGCCGCGCTGCAACGCCTCAATCTCTTCGCCGATCCAGCGCGCCTCCTCATCTCCGTCCCAATGGCCAATAAGGCGAACTTTTTCTCCATCTGGCAAATCGGTAAACAGCGTCTTTCCAAGCCGGCCTTCATTAGCGGAAATAACACCCGAAGCCGCCGCAAGAATATGCGGGGTCGAGCGGTAGTTCTGCTCAAGCCGCACCACCTTCGCGCCTGGAAAATCCTTTTCAAACCGAAGGATATTGCCCACCTCGGCCCCGCGCCAACCGTAGATCGATTGGTCGTCATCGCCCACACAACAGATGTTCTTGTGCGCCTGAGCGAGCAGCCTCAGCCACAGGTATTGCGCGACGTTCGTGTCCTGATATTCGTCCACGAGAATGTACCGGAACCAGCGTTGGTACTGCTCCAGAACATCGGCATGGTTCTGAAAAATCCACACGACATGTAGTAACAAGTCCCCGAAATCGACAGCATTCAGCGTCTTGAGACGCGCTTGATACTGCTCGTAAATCTCAACGCCCATGTGATTGAAGGCACCGTGCTCCCCTGTTGGGACACTTTCTGGCGTCCAGGCCCGGTTTTTCCACCCATCAATGATGTGCGCCAACTGCCGCGCGGGCCAACGCTTCTCGTCAATATTCGCCGCAACAACCAACTGCTTCAACAAGCGCACCTGATCGTCGGTGTCCAAGATTGTGAAGTTCGATTTGAGACCGACCAATTCTGCATGCCGCCTGAGAAGCTTCACACAAATCGCGTGAAACGTCCCCAGCCACGGCATCCCCTCAACCGCGTGACCCAGCAATCCACCGACCCGGTTTTTCATCTCGCGGGCCGCCTTGTTGGTAAACGTCACCGCCAAAATCTCGTTCGGCCGCGCCTGACCGGTCGACATCAAATGCGCAATCCGCGTCGTCAGCGCTTTGGTCTTGCCCGTCCCCGCACCGGCGAGCATCAACACAGGTCCCTCAAGCGTTTCCACTGCCTCGCGTTGCGCGTCGTTCAGACCATCCATATAGGCCATAGATGGCCGCGCCATCGCCTGTTGCGACAGCGGAATGCGATCCGGAAATTCACTCTCGTCCGAGAAACTGCTCATGGACGCACACTAACTGCTCTCGCGTCCAAGGAAAAGAGGGTGTTCGCGCTCTGTTCTGCATAGATAGCGACGCCATTGATCAAAGGGGCTGCCTTCGACGGGAGTATTTTTGCCAGAAAGAAAACACAGGGGCTTTTCTGTCCCTGAACCTTGGGCTTATAGGAAAACCATGAGCCTCGACATCCGCTACCCCGCCATCTCCGATCTGCGTGAACGCGCTCGCAAGCGCGTGCCGCATTTCGTGTTTGAATATCTCGACAGCGCGACTGGTGTTGAGGACCAGCACCAGCGCAACATGGATGCGCTACGGTCTGTCCAGTTCATACCCGGGATCCTCGAAGGACCAATGGAGCCTGACCTTTCCACCACCTTCCTCGGCCGTGACTACCCGCTCCCCTTTGGCTGTGCTCCCGTCGGTATGTCCGGCATCATGTGGCCCGCAGCAGAGAAGATCCTCGCCGCTGCCTGCGCCAAAGCAGGCCTGCCCTACACGATGTCCACGACAGCCACGGTCGAGCCGGAAACACTCGCCCCGCACATCGGCGATCAGGGCTGGTTCCAGATGTACATGCCACGCAAGACTGAAATCCGCGCCGACATGCTCCGGCGCGCGAAGGAGGCCGGGTTTCACACGCTCGTCCTGACGGTTGACGTCCCAGTCGACAGCCGCCGTGAACGTCAGCGCCGCGCCAACCTGCAAATTCCTCCGCGCCTCAATGCCCAGATGATCTGGTCCATGATGCTGCACCCGTCCTGGACTGTGGGCACCCTGCGCGAAGGCATCCCCAGCCTCAAGTTCGGCGAAAGCTATGTCCCCGGCGACGCTCAGTACGACTCCATGGCCCACGCAGGTCACATCATTCGTGGCCAACCCGGCTGGGACGACGTGGACCAAATCCGCGAGCTTTGGGACGGCCCCATGATCATCAAGGGAGTCCTGAAGACTGAAGACGCAAAACGCCTCGTCGACAAAGGCGCCGACGCAATCTGGGTCTCAAACCACACGGGCCGTCAATTCGACGCTGGCCCCACCTCTATCCACATCCTGCCCAAGATTCGCGAAGCCTTGCCCGACACACCGCTCATCTTCGACAGCGGCGTGACCAACGGCACTGACATCCTGCGTGCTCTCGCGCTCGGGGCCGACTTCGTCATGATGGGCCGCGCCTGGCACTACGCCGTCGGGGCGCTTGCCGAAAAGGGCCCACCCCATCTCATTCACATCCTGAAAGATGATATCGAACTCGTGATGGGCAACCTGGGCACCCGCACTCTGAAAGACCTTGAGGGTGCTCTGATCCGGCCTGACTGGGCCTGACTTACCCTAGTCACGCTTTCGAATACACCTTCCAGGGGGTGCGGGGGACGGGACGTCCCCCGCCTATCGCGACGGGTGCGAACGCGGCGCAAAACGGCAAGACCACTTGCCGTTACGTCCCCTGACCGTTAACAGATGCTGCAACTGCGAAAGAAGGGGACGTCACCATGGCCGATTTCAAAAAAATCCTCATTGCCAACCGAGGAGAAATCGCCATCCGCGTCATGCGCGCCGCAAACGAGTTGGGCAAACGAACCGTCGCCGTCTACGCCGAAGAAGACAAACTTTCCCTTCACCGCTTCAAGGCCGACGAAGCCTATCAGATCGGGAAGGGCCTCGGCCCTGTCGCGGCCTACCTCTCTATCGATGAAGTGATCCGTGTCGCCCGTGCATGCGGTGCAGATGCGATCCACCCGGGCTATGGCCTTCTCTCCGAAAACCCTGAGTTCGTCGATGCCTGCGCCAAGAATGGCATCACCTTTATCGGCCCCAAGGCCGAAACCATGCGGGCCCTCGGTGACAAGGCTTCCGCCCGTAAGGTCGCGATCGCCGCCGATGTCCCAGTGATCCCCGCCACTGAAGTCCTTGGCGACGACATGGCCAAGATCAAAAAGCAGGCCAAGGAAATCGGCTACCCGATGATGCTCAAAGCCTCTTGGGGCGGCGGCGGACGGGGCATGCGCCCGATCTACTCAGAAGACGAGCTTGAGGAAAAAGTCCTCGAAGGTCGCCGCGAAGCCGAAGCTGCCTTTGGTAATGGCGAGGGCTACCTCGAAAAGATGATCATGCGTGCCCGCCACGTCGAGGTGCAAATCCTCGGCGACAGCCAGGGCAACATCTACCACCTCTGGGAACGCGACTGCTCGGTCCAGCGCCGCAATCAAAAGGTCGTCGAACGCGCCCCTGCCCCCTACCTTTCCGGCGCCCAGCGCGAACGTATTTGTAACCTCGGCAAGAAAATCGCCGAGCAAGTGAATTACGAATGCGCAGGCACAATAGAATTCCTGATGGATATGGATTCGGGCGAGTTCTACTTCATCGAAGTGAACCCCCGTGTTCAGGTCGAACATACCGTCACCGAAGAAGTTACCGGCATCGACATCGTACAGGCGCAGATCAAGATCGCCGAGGGCAAAAGCCTGATGGAAGCGACTGGCACGGCGTCTCAATACGACGTCGCGCTGAACGGTCACGCCATCCAGTGTCGCGTCACCACTGAAGACCCAACCAACAACTTCATCCCTGACTACGGTCGCATCACAGCATATCGCGGCGCCACCGGCATGGGCATCCGCCTCGACGGCGGCACCGCGTATTCCGGCGCGGTCATCACACGCTACTACGACTCGCTTTTGGAGAAAGTCACGGCCTGGGCCCCAACGCCCGAAGCGGCGATTGCCCGTATGGACCGCGCGCTTCGTGAGTTCCGTATTCGCGGCGTTTCGACCAACATTGCCTTTGTCGAGAACCTGCTGAAACACCCAACGTTCCTCAGCTACGAGTACCACACGAAGTTTATCGACGAGACGCCAGAGCTATTCGATTTCGCCAAACGGCGCGACCGGGCGACAAAGATCCTCACCTATCTCGCCGACATCACGATCAACAAAC
>CAYPVG010000375.1:0-8873 GCA_964414085.1 uncultured Boseongicola sp.
AGGCGTGGCGCCCACCAGCAACCAATAAAGAAACCGACGAAATGTGCGGAGCCGAGGAGACCGATTTGCGCGGTTGTGAAGTCAAGCTCGATGCCAGAGAGCGCATCAAGTGGACCGAGGCCGCCGGAGCCGAGCTGCAAGAAAACCACCGAGAGAAACAGAGCGGCGAAGGAGAGCATGAGGCGCATGGGATGAGGACTTTCTGGCGTTCCCTAGGCGTATCTCGTGCAGGAGATCAGCAGGCTTGTGTTTTTTCGACAAAACGACGACGAAAACGCACTATGTGGTTGATTTCACGGAACTGCGCGGCAGGTTGAGCGACATGACACTCTCCATGTATCACATCCCCGTTTGCCCCTTCAGCCAGCGCGTTGAAATACTGTTGTCCTTGAAGGGGCTTTCCGACGAGGTGTCCTTCAACACTGTCGACATCACCAAGCCGCGTCCGGATTTTCTGCTGGAGTTGACCAAGGGCACGACGGCGATGCCGGTGATTGACGTGCCGGGCAAGACGGCGATCAAGGAAAGCATGGTTATTCTGCGGATGATTGAGGAGATGTTCCCCGAACCTCCAGTTGCTCGGACGGATCCTCATGAGCATGCTTTGGAGAGTCTGCTGGTTGAGAAGGCAGGGGCCTTTACTGGCGCCGGGTACATGATGGTGATGAACCAGGATGCCGGCAAACGCGATGACTTCCGCGAGCGGATGCTGGGGCATTACCGGGATATGAACGATATCCTTGTGAACTACGCGCCGGGGGACACGTTCTTCTTTGATCGGTTCGGGTGGTCAGAGGTGATCTTCACGCCGATGTTCATGCGGTTTTGGTTCCTTGAGTACTACGAAGATTTCGAATTGCCCGAGGGCAAGGACTATGACCGGGTGAGGCGTTGGCGGGAAGCCTGTTTGGCAGAACCACATGCGCAGCAAGTGACGCCGGAGCAGATCAATAAGCTGTACTATGATTACGCGCGTGGTGCGGGGAATGGGGCCTTGCCGGAAGGTCGAAGTGTCTCGACCTTCACGTTTGAGCCGCATTGGAAGAACCGCCCGATGCCGCCGAAGGACAAGTATGGCCCCGGTGCGACGGATGCGTCGCTAGGGCTGGTTTAGGCCTCAGACCGTGTCGAGGTAGAGGTCGATCCGCTCGGACGGTGATAGTTCCGCGAAGTAGGTGAGCTCCTGCCGCTTGGTCATCACGAAGTTCCGGATCAGCTGCTTGGGAAGGATTTTGGGGATGAGGTCGCTTTTTTCGAACAGGTCGATGGCTGTCGCCCAGTCAGACGGGAGCGTTTCCAGCTGGCGCGCGTAAGCGTTACCTTTAATGGCCTGAGGCGGGACCGTTTTGTCGTCGATGCCTTGGATAGCGGCGCCGAGGACGGCTGCGAGCATCAGATAGGGGTTGATGTCGCCACCTGCGACGCGGTGTTCGATGCGGCGGGCGGCTGTTGGCCCGGCAGGGATACGGATCGCGGCGGTTCGGTTTTCATAGGCCCAGCCGATGCCTGTCGGGGCATGGGCGCCGGGGACGAGGCGCTCGTAGCTGTTGCCGTGGGGTGCGAAGATCAGGGTCTGATCTTTCATGGCGTTGAGACAGCCGCCAACTGCGAAGAGAAGCTCGTCAGTGCCGCGTTCTCCACCGTTGTCGAAGACGTTCTTGCCGTCTTTGTCGAGAACGGAGAAGTGAATGTGCATTCCGTTTCCGGACCAGTCCGGATAGGGTTTAGCCATGAAGCTGGCGGCGAAGCCGTGTTTGCGTGCAAGGCCGCGAACGAGCAACTTGAACAGCCAGGTGTTATCGGCCATTTCCATCGCCGGACCATGGACAAGGTTGATTTCGTATTGGCCCATGCCGGATTCTGAGATGGCGGTTTCGGCGGGGATGCCCATGGATTCGCAAGCGTCGTAGAGCTCGGTGAAGAAGCCATCGAAGGCGTCGAGTGCGCGGATTGACAGGATTTCACCGCCCAAGCGGCGCTTGCCCGAACGTGGCGACGCTGGCGGTTGAAGCGTGTCACCGCTGTCGTCGAGGAGATAGAACTCAAGCTCGGTCGCGGCCATAACCGTCCATCCGCGGTCGGCGTAGCGGTCCAGCACCAGTTTCAGAGCGTGGCGGGGATCGCCGCCAAAGGGGTCGCCCGCGTCGGTGTACATCCACATCGGCAGGAGCGCGCTGGGAGTGTTGAGCCATGGCATTGGCACGAAGCCGCGTTCGGTTGGTCTGAGCACGCCGTCGCGGTCGCCTGTTTCGAAAACGAGTGGACTGTCTTCAATGTCGTCGCCCCAAATATCGACGTTCAGGACGGACAAGGGCATGCGGGTTTTGCCTTCAAGCGCCTTTTGGCCAAAACCTGCAGGCATGCGTTTGCCGCGCGCCTGGCCATTGAGATCGGCTACCGCCGTGGTAACCGAGCGGATGTTTGGGTTATCTTGCAGCCAGCTGTCCATGTCTCACCGAATGAGTTGCGGCCTGTAGCGTATGCGCTTGGCCTGCTGAGGCATATGCCGGTTCAGGCGGCGGTTGACCAGTGAGAAGATGCCAATGATCGCTAGGGTGAGAATAACGAAGTATGCTCCGGCAATCGGATAGGGCACGAACGGGTTGAAGGTTTTGGAGGCGAAGTAGTCCGCGTAGTAAAGCGCGTCGCCTTGTTGGCGTACCGCCGGGAAGCCGGAGAAGAAGACAAGTGCGGTTGCGTGGAAGAGGAAGATCGCCTCGTTCGTATAGGCGGGCCATGCCAAGCGCAGAGTGGTAGGCCACGTGATCCGCGTGAACCGTTTCCAGCCAGTTAAACCGTAGGCGTCGGCGGCTTCCAGATCTCCCCGAGGCACTGTCCGTAGTGCGCCATAGAAAATTTCACCGGAGTAGGCGGACGTGTTGAGAATAAGAACGACCAATGCGCCGGCTTGTGCTGCAGTGAGCCAAGGCAGGATGTCGGCTTGTTTCAGTGTCAGGAAGAAGAAATAGGCAAGAAAGAACTGGATAAAGAGCGGTGAGCCGCGGAAGACGAAGATGAACCACTCTGCGGGTTTCCGCAGAAGTGCGTTGGGGCTGGCTTTTGCGACGGCCACGGCGTTGGCGATGAAGAAGCCGATGACGAGGGCCAGAAGGCCGAAGTAGATGTTCCAGATGATGCCAGAGCCGATCAGGGTGACTTGTTGGCAGATCGTGAAGTCTTCGCGTGGGAGCAGGCGTTCGCCGATGCCAATAGAGCGCAGCGCATAAGCTTGGATGGCTTCGATGCACGTCATCGCGACCCTCCTGCGATGGCTTGGCCGTGCGAGAGTTTTGCCGTGATGCGGTCGAGGGCAATTTCAGATACGCGCGTGAAGGCGAGGTAGAAGACGAGTAGGCCCATGAAGTACCAGAGTCGCCAGTCGCCGTGTGGAAAGTCGAAGAAGCGCGCAGATTTCGAAGCGCCGAGTTCGCGCGCCCAGTAGACGATATCTTCGACACCTAGCAGGAACAGGAGCGGGGTGGCCTTAATGAGGATCATCCAGATGTTCGACAGACCCGGCAGCGCGTAGATCCACATTTGTGGGACGAGGACTCGCCAGAAGGTTTGTCTGGGCGACATCCCGTAGGCCTCGGCTGTTTCCAGTTGTGCGCGGGGTACGGCGTTCATGGCGCCGTAAAGAACGTTGGCGACGAAAGCACCGAAGACGATGGCAAAGGTGATGACGGCGAGGCTGAAGCCATAGATCTCGTGGATCCACTGTGGGGACGAGCCGAGCGGGATTTTGGCCTCTTGGCAGACAAGGAAGTTCGCGCCTTGTCGGATCGGTTCATCCCAGTCGGGGCAGACGACCTGATGTTTCGTCCATTCGAGTGCCTGGTCGAGCGCGATGACAAAGAACAGGAAAAAGATGATGTCCGGGATACCGCGCACCATAGAGGTATAGGTTTTTCCCAGAAGTGAGAGCGGCAGAAAACGGGACCGTGATGCGACGGCTCCTGCAAAGCCGAAGGCCATGCTGACGGGGGCCGTGATTGCGAGCAGAAGGAGCACTACAAAGACACTGATGTAGAGATTCATGTGGATGCCGGTCGTGAAATAACAGGCAAACCATTGGAACGTTTCTAACGAGTCGGGGTCGGTGCAGAAGGAAAACATGTGTGAAAGGGGCGGCCCTGGAGCCGCCCCGTTTATCGCTTAGTAGGTGCCGGTGCCTTCGCCGAACCACTTATCGAGAAGTGTGTTCAGCGTGCCGTCCTCTTTCATGGAGGTGATGGCTGCGTCAAACTTGGCTTTCAGTTCACCGTCGGTTTCGCGCAGGCCCATGCCAACGCCACCGCCGAGTGGTACCGGGTCGCCAACGAGTGCCAGCTCGCCACCGGATTCTTCTGCTTTAGGCAGGAGGAAGTCCGCGTCAGCAAAGACCGCATCAGCTTCGCCGCTGATAACCGCTGCAATGGTTTCGTCGGGTGTTGCGAATTCCAACAGGGTTGCACCGGTTTCGGCAACGTAGCCAGACTGGATGGTGTTCGCTTGCGCCGCAATCACGCCACCCATCAAGTCGACGTCATCGGACTTGGCGAGATAACGCGACGCGGTTGGCGGATAGTAGTCCTGTGTGAAGTCGATGACTTCGTCACGCTCTGCTGTGATCGACATGCCAGCGATGATGGTGTCGTAGTTGCCAGCGGTCAGGTTCGGAATGATCGAGTCCCAGTCGTTGGTGACCCATTCGCATGTCAGTTCTGCACGTGCGCAGAGCTCGTCGCCCACTTCACGCTCGAAACCGTCGACTTCGCCGGCGTCGTTGATGAAGTTGTAGGGTGCATACGCGCCTTCGGTGCCCATGCGGACCACGCTGTGACCGTCGGCAAAAGCTGCGCCAGCAGCGATGGTGAGTGCTGTTGCACTAAGTATCAGTTTTTTCATTGTTTTCTCCCATACTGGTACGTAGTTGGTTTAGCCGGATACAGCGGACAGGAACTGCTGCAGCCGAGTGGATTTTGGGGCGCCGAAAACCGCGTCTGGCGGCCCCTCTTCTTCGATCTTGCCCTGATGCAGGAAGACCACGTGGTCGCTGACATCGCGGGCCAAGGACATGTCGTGAGTAACGATGATCATTGTACGGCCTTCTTCGGCCAGCGCTTTGATCACCTTGATAACTTCTTGTTCTAGTTCTGGGTCGAGCGCGCTAGTTGGTTCGTCGAACAAGAGCGCCCGTGGTTCCATACAAAGTGCGCGGGCGATGGCCGCGCGTTGTTGCTGGCCGCCAGACAGTTGAGCCGGCCAGACATCGCATTTGTCACCGATGCCGACCTTGGCGAGGTAGTCACGCGCTTTTTCTTCAACTTCGCCTGCGTCGCGTTTCATGACGGTCACCGGGGCTTCCATGACGTTTTGTAGGATCGTCATGTGAGACCAGAGGTTGAACTGCTGGAACACCATGGAAAGGTTTGTGCGAATGCGCGTTACCTGCGATCGGTCTGCCGGGTGGCGGCCCAGGCCGGATCCCTTCCACTTGACCGCTTCGCCTTCGAATAGAATCTCGCCTTGCTGGCTGTCCTCGAGCAAGTTGGCGCAGCGCAGGAGCGTCGATTTGCCTGACCCAGATGATCCGATGAGCGATATGACGTGGCCGCGCGGGGCCGACATGCTGACGCCCTTCAGAACTTCAAGCGCGCCGTAGCTTTTGTGTAAGTCCCGGATTTCAATGACGGATGCGGTTTCGGTCACGTTTAACAGCTTTTGGTTATCCCCGAGGCGGGAGTAAGGCCGGATTCCGCGAAAAATGCAACGCTTTACCTAGCGTTAGTTGATGGCGAGGTAGGCGTCCTTTGGAATTGCAACAATTCCATGCAGGTCGAGTATTGCGCGATCTTGTCGGTCAAGCGCTTCAATTTGTGTTCGGACTGCGTGGAACAAAACGTCTTTGTATTCAATGTAAGCGGTGATCAACGGCAGTCCGGGCGTCGGCGTGGTTCGCGCGACTTCTATCAGGTTTTTGGACCAATCGTCCCAACGCTGGATCATGCGCCATGTTTGCGCGTCGATTGCTGCAATTCCGGCCATTTCGACCGCGACCGCTTTTGCAGAAGCGCGGTGTGAGCCGCTGATCCAAACTGTTTCAAAGCTCATGTCAAATGCCGACATGTGCCTCTGTGGGGCCGCCCAGCCTGATTCAGAGTGTTTATCGTTCGCGGCAAACGTCATACGCGCCCAGAAGCGTGGGTCGCTTGAGGCGCTTTTGCGGTGCATGACCAACACCGAGTTGTAGTATCCGGGCGGGCAACCGGGCAGGCGATAATCAAGTGTTCCGATTAACGAAACCTTATCATGGAGCGCGCTGCGAAACGGGAGGCCACAGGTTTGGCTGAGAAGCAGGTCGGGAGACCTCCATTGATGCCAAACATCCTCGTCGTGTTGCAGCAATGGCGGCGTAGACAAGTCTGACCCGAGTTTGGTGACGATGCCTTGCCAAAACCGATCGTAAGCTGCTCGATTTTCATCGCGCAGGTACATCGGCAGGCTGGCAATCATCCCTTGTTTACAACACGTTGACGCGCAAGAGCGCTGTCACGGTCGTTGATCCCGAGCATGGGAGCGACGAGACGCATCAGAGCGTCTTCTTCGTGGTCGCGTGTTCCGTCGGCCAAAACAATCTCCCAGAGCGCTTCGACAATCTGGGCACGATCTTCGTAGGCGACGGTTTCTTTAATGGCTCGGGTAAAGCGGACTGTATCGGGAGCTTCGGACTCAAGCTGCTCTGCTTCGCCACGGAGTTTGGACACCTCAAAAGGTCCAAGATTGTAGCGTGTTTTCAGAACGTTATCGATTGCATCGATTTCAACGCGGGCATAGTCCCCGTCGGTTCTGGCGATGCGCACAAGGAGGGCGGCAAGGGCCAGGCGGCTGTCGTCGCCATCGAGAGGATCGGGGTCGGGTGCCGTCATACGGCGCAGAAATGCATCGAACATGAGAGGGATATAGGCGGTGTTGAAACGCAGGAAAAGGCATGAGGAAAGCGTTTCGGTATCACGTCGGTAACACATCGGTGGCCGCGTTCGATGCGTTTTGGCTTCATTAATCCTTGTCAGCGGGGCGGTGGCAAATCTTTCAGAAAGATTTTGGTGCCTCCGGCGGGGATATTGTTGCCAAAAAGAAAGCAGGCGGTTCTTTCTAGATTGAGCCTGCCTCAACCATGTAATTGTTGGCGCTGCACATGGCTGCATCATCCGAGGCAAGGAACAAAACCATGCGGGCCACGTAGACTGGGTCGATCAGGTCGGGGAGGCATTGGCGTTTTTTCTGTGCTTCCAAGGCTTCGGGCGTTACCCAAAGCTCTTTTTGTCGATCGGTCATGATCCAGCCGGGAACGACCGTGTTGACGCGAATGCGATATCCCCCAAGATCACGCGCCATTGTACGCGTCAGGCCATGGACCGCTGCTTTGGCAGTTGCGTAAGACGGAAATCCGCCGCCAGCCTCCCACCAGGAGTTTGACCCCATGTTGATGATCGATCCGCCGCCATTCTCGATCATGCCAGGAGCGATCGCCTGGATCGCAAAGAACATGTGGCGGAGGTTTGTGTTCTGACGTTCGTCCCAATAGTCGACAGTGACGTCTTTCCAGTCATGACGGTCGTCGCGTGCTGCGTTGTTCACGAGGACATCTGCGTGGCCGAGCCGGTCGGTCAGGCTTTTCAGGGCGGATTGGAGGGCGGAGATATCGCGGAGGTCGCAGAGCTCGTAGGTGATGTTGTCCGCAGTTGCTGCCAATGCTTCGCTAGCTTCGGCGTTGAAGTCGAGAAACCCGACTTTGGCGCCTTGGGCTGCGAAGGCGGTGACCATTTCGGCGCCAATGCCCTGCGCGCCGCCTGAGACGATGACGGTTCTGTCTTTGAGGCTCGGGTAGATCGCGAAATCGGGCATTGGGCGGGTCTTTCGTTCAGAGTCGGTGTGGGATCACACCAGTCGTGACACATCCACTGCGGCTTTGACAAATCCTTCAAACAAAGGATGCGGCGCGAAGGGTTTTGATTTCAGTTCCGGATGGTACTGGACGCCGATGAACCACGGGTGGTCTTTCCATTCGACAATTTCTGGCAAGCGACCGTCGGGTGACATGCCAGAGAAACAGAGGCCCGCCTTTTCGAGCGGATCGCGGTATTTTGTGTCGACCTCGTATCGGTGGCGATGACGTTCTTCGATGACAGTTTCGCCGTAAACCTTTGCGACGTTGGAGCCTTCTTTCAGGTTCGCTGTATAAGAACCGAGGCGCATGGTGCCGCCTTTGTCATCGTCGACTTTGCGGCGCGCAACATGATTGCCCTGAACCCATTCTTTAAGGTGGTAAACCACTGGTTCAAAACGCTTCTTTCCGGCCTCGTGGTCGAACTCTTCGGAGCCAGCGGTGTCGATGCCAGCCACGTTGCGGGCGGCTTCGATCACGGCCATTTGCATGCCGAGGCAGATGCCGAGGTAGGGGATTTTGCGGGTGCGGGCGAATTGGGCCGCTTTGATTTTGCCTTCGGTGCCGCGTTCGCCAAAGCCGCCGGGCACAAGAATGGCGTGGAAGCCTTCGAGGTAGGGGGCGGGGTCTTCGCGTTCGAAAATTTCGGCGTCGATCCATTCGGCTTTGACGCGGGTGCGGTTGGCCATGCCGCCATGGGTGAGAGCTTCGGCGATGCTTTTGTAGGCGTCCTCAAGCTGGGTGTATTTACCGACGATGGCGACTTTGACCTCGCCTTCGGCGTTCTCCAGCCGGTCCATCACGTCTTCCCAGCGGGCGAGGTTGGGCTTGGGCGCGGGGGATATGCCGAAGGCGTCCAAGACGGCCTGGTCGAGGCCGACTTTGTGATAGGCCGTGGGCGCTTCGTAGATGGATTTGAGGTCGTAGGCCGGGATCACGGCGTCGG
>CAYPVG010000376.1:0-5957 GCA_964414085.1 uncultured Boseongicola sp.
ACAACGGTCGAACCAGCGAAGTCAGAGAAGCCAAGCTCGGACAACCAGCCGCCGCCCCACTGCCAGGAGCCAGTGATCGGGTACATGAAGCCGGTCAGAACGATCACGAAGACCAGGAACGGCCACAGCTTAATACGCTCAGCAAGCGCACCAGAAACGATCGACGCCGTTGCCGCAACGAACATCAGCTGGAAAAAGAAGTCAGACGCAACAGACGCATAGTCCAGCGCAGCTTCGTCAGCACCAAGTCCAACAGGCTCAAGGGAAGTTGGAACGAAGTTAAACGCGAAGTAGCCGTTGAACTCGCCTGGGTACATCAGGTTGAAACCAACCAACCAGTACATGATCGACGCGATCGAGAAGAGCGCGATGTTCTTCGTCAACTGCATCGTTACGTTCTTGGAACGAACAAGGCCAGCTTCGAGCATTGCAAAGCCAGCTGCCATCCAGAACACAAGGAAGCCGCCCACGAGGAACAGCAAAGTCGTCATAATGTAAGGGCCGATTACGTCGAAGCCCGGCGCATCCTGTGCCAGTGCCATCGTCGGCAGCAAAGCAGCACCAACCGACGCAAGTGTAAGAGTCTTAAAGTTCATTTGTGGATTTCCCTCTTTTCCGCGCGGATCAGATTGCTTCGTCGTTCGTTTCGCCCGTACGGACGCGCAGTGCGCTCTGTACGTCGAGAACGAAGATTTTGCCGTCGCCGATCTTGTCGGTCTTGGCGGTGGTGGCGATGGTCTCGACCACTTGGTCAGCCATGCTGGCTGCCACGACGATCTCAAGCTTGACCTTCGGCACAAAGTTCACGGCGTATTCGGCACCGCGATAAATTTCGGTGTGGCCCGACTGAGATCCAAAACCTTTGATCTCTGTGACCATCATGCCGCGCACACCGATGGATGTGAGCGCTTCGCGCACCTCCTCGAGTTTGAACGGCTTAATTGCTGCAATGATAAGTTTCATTGTTCCCCTTCCATCTAAACGGATCGCTCCGTGTCACGCGGGTAGAAAGAGCGCCGTTGCCGCACCGCGGCAAGGAAACAGGGGGCTGAAACTAGGGCAAAAAGTAACGTGCTTGCACAATTTTTGCACAAATTGACGGCTTTGATCAAAAATTAAGCAAATTAGAGTCGTACGGTCTGCACCTGTTCTGCGGAAAACTCCCTCCACATTCGGCGCAGAACTGCCTATGTTGTGTGTGAGAGCAGTATTGGATTTCGCCGTATGAGTGGTCCGGGCAAAGGGCGTCCGCCGCTGGTTGCAGAGAAAAGAAACGTCCGCAAAACAACCGCAGCAAAGCCCCGGAAGAAGACAACAAAACGCAAGAAACCGGCGCGCCGCGTCCGGTCCCGTAACCCATTTGTCTGGCTATTTCGATTTTTCTTCCGCCTGATCTGGGGCATTGGCTGGCGGATTGGAGCCATCACTGCGATTCTGATTGGTGGCGCGGTGATGTTCTATGCGCTCACGCTGCCACCTGTAACGGCTCTCCTCGACGGACGAGCCCGCGGATCTGTCACAATGCTGGATCGGACAGGCCAGGTTTTTGCCTGGCGCGGGGAACAATTCGGCGGCCAGATCACGGCTGAAACCGTGTCTCCCTACCTTAAGGACGCGATCATCGCGACGGAGGACAAACGTTTCTACAGCCACTTCGGCCTTTCGCCCCGAGGGATCGCAAGCGCGATCCGTATCAACCTCTCCGAAGGACGTGGTCCTCTTTCCGGCCATGGCGGCTCAACAATCACTCAGCAAACCGCCAAGCTTCTCTGTCTCGGCGTTCCCTATGATCCGTCCAGTAGCATTTCAGAAGTTGAGTACGAGACCGACTGCCGCCGCACGACGCTCGCCCGGAAAGTAAAAGAAGCCATCTATGCCATGGCAATGGAGGTTCGCTACTCCAAAGACGATATCCTGACGATCTACCTCAACCGTGCCTACCTCGGCGCAGGATCACGTGGGTTTGAGGCTGCTTCTCAGCGCTATTTCGGTCGCTCCGCCAACGAACTTCTCCCCGCTGAAGCGGCCATGCTGGCCGGCCTCCTCGTCGCTCCTACACGCTACGCACCTACCGCCAACCTCCAACGCTCCCGCGATCGTGCGAACCTGATCATTGGCCTCATGGAATCCCAAGGCAGGCTCACCGCCGACGAAGCCCGCTTCGCCCGCGCCAACCCTGCCGAACTGTCCGAGGCCGCGGAAGCCCGCGCAGGCGGTTACTTCGCCGATTGGGTCATGGATCAAGGGCCATCTTTCCTGACCGAAGACACCACGGAAGATGTCGTCATTCGCACGACCTTCGACCAAAACATCCAGAACGCTGCTGAAGAAGCGCTTGAATGGGTTTTCGACAACAAAGTCCGAGAAGGCAGTGAAGCGCAGGCAGCCATTGTTGTCATGAGTGCGGATGGCGCTGTTCGTGCGATGGTCGGTGGCAGAAAACTTCGCGGGGTCGCCGGACAATTCAACCGCGCCATACAAGCGAAACGCCAAACTGGCTCTGCCTTCAAGCCATTTGTGTATGGTGCGGCCCTCGACCTCGGGTACTCACCGAATGATACAGTGACAGACGAACCCCTTTGCATGGATGTCCCCGGATCAGGCCAATGGTGTCCATCGAATTACACGCGCGACTACAAGGGTCTTGTCACGCTGACAGAAGCACTCGCTCAGTCACTCAACATCCCGGCCGTAAAAGTGTTCGACCGCGTCGGACGCGAGGCAGTTGTCAACATTGCTTCTGACTTCGGCATTGAAAGCGACCTCGCCGTCGGACCTGCCCTCGCCCTTGGCACATCTGAATCAACGCTCATGGAAATGACGGGTGCCTACGCCGGCATTCTTAACGGCGGATCGTCGGTGGCCCCTTATGGCCTTGTCGCGCTTAGCCTCAAAGGAGACTCTGAGCCGCTGCTGCAACAGGAAGGCGGGATTGGTGAGCGTGTGATCACCGAGCAGGCTGCACGCCAGCTTACGTTCATGATGAGCGAAGTCATCAACCGCGGAACGGGCACACGCGCGCGACTAAGTGATCGACCAGCCGCCGGTAAGACCGGCACGACACAAGCCGCCCGCGACGCCTGGTTCATTGGCTTCACGGCAGACTACGTTGCGGGTGTCTGGATGGGGTACGACGACAATACGCCGCTCTCCGGCGTCACAGGCGGCGGCTTGCCCGCGGAGATTTGGCGCGAAACCATGGTCCGTGTTCATAAGGACGTGCCAGTTCGCGCCTTGCCTATGCAAGCTCCACAGAGCGGCCCACGGGTCGCGACGGAGCAGCGCCCTCGTCGCTCAAACAATTCGGGTGGCGATAATCTAGTGGAGCGGGTCATACTGGATGTTCTTGGCGAGATTTTCGGAAACTGAGCGACGCACCTAAAGCGTCATCTTGAACCCTGTGTGGCTCGCCTCAAATCCAACACCTTCATAAAACCGTTTAGCCGCAGACCGCGATTGGTTCATGGTCAGCTGAATAAGGCTTGCGCCTTTGGCCACGGCCCGAGATTTGGCATCCGCAATGAGTAAGTGACCAAAGCCCTGTCCACGCAGGTGCGACGCAACGCGAACGCCCTCAAGCTGTGCGCGCAACGCACCTTTCAGCGAAATTCCCGGGATCAGAACGATCTGATAGGTTGCTACGATCTCGCGGTTCAGTTCACCGACAATCAGCAGGTTGTCGTGCGAGGACTGCATAGCTTCGAACGCAGCTAGATACGTTTCCTTGGAACCGATCTCGCGCACCGATCCAAGACCATCATCTCTAAGCAAATCTACAGCTGCCATTACGTCTTCGCGCGTTGCTTGGCGGAAAACGATACTCAACCAGCTGCCTCCAAAAATGCACGGATCAAGTGAGGATCTTTAACGCCCGGTGCGCTCTCGACACCCGAGGACAAGTCCACTTGGCGCGCACCAGTCAAACGAACGGCCTCTGCCACGTTCGCCGCGGTCAGTCCTCCCGCGAGCATCCAAGGGATTGGCCAGCGCCTGCCGGCGATCAACCGCCAGTCAAACGATACTCCGTTCCCACCTGGCAGAACCGCATCCTTGGGCGCCTTGGCATCGACCAATATCTGATCCGCAACTGACAGATGATCATCCAGCGTCGCCAAATCGTTTTCATCGGCAACTCCGACCACCTTCATGACCGGCAACCCATAGCGCGCTTGAACCACTGCCACGCGTTCGGGGCTCTCACTCCCATGAAGCTGCAACATGTCCAACGGTACCGTCTCGACCAGATGGTCCAAAAACGCATTGTCTGCGTTCACAGACAGCGCGACCTTGACCACGCCTGGTGGTACCTCGACGGCAAGCTCAGCCGCCAATTCTGGCGAAGAATAACGCGGCGATGGCTCAAAGAAGTTGAAGCCAAGGTATGCCGCTCCGGCGTCGACCGCAGCAGCGACTGTCTCGTGCGTCTTAAGACCGCAAATTTTCGTGCGAATTGATCGTTGCATAACGCTGCGGGTGTATAGCAGCTCTTACCGGCTCTCAAGAAGCGCGAGCACGTCATCTTGTGGCGGCTTCGAAACACCAACCGAGCCCAGCTCTTTTTCAAGCTGCTCGCGCGTGCGGCGCTCAGTGACGGCATCCTTGCGGTACTTATGCTCGCGCACCCATTCCCATACGAACCCCAACACCACGCCGAACATGACGGCGATCAGTAGCACGATGAATACAGGAAGCGTTATTTCCCAAGACAGGCCCAAAAGCCCTGTGAGCTCTTCAGGAAGCAACCGCAGCGTAATAGGGCCGCGGTTTGCAATTGCGATCGTCACCATGACGATCGCGAGCACAGCCAAAATGGCATACCGAATGTAGCGCATGGACAGCTTGTCCTATTTTCCGTTCAAGCGATCTCTCAGAAGCTTGCCCGTCTTGAAGAAGGGAACGTGTTTTTCATCCACCTGAACACTTTCGCCAGTCCTCGGGTTCCGCCCGACGCGTGCATCCCGCTTCTTGACTGAAAACGCACCGAAGCCACGCAACTCGACGCGGTCGCCGCGCGCCATGGCATCGATCACTTCGTCGAAGACTGTTGAGACAATTCTCTCGACGTCGCGTTGGTAAAGGTGGGGGTTTTCATCTGCGATTTTCTGGACCAGCTCTGATCTGATCATGTTTCCCCCTGACGGTTGTTCTGTATTTTTACCGGTCTCTGTCGGACCAGCTCTGCAGGCGAGTATAGGATGAATTGATCCGGCACAAAACAGATTTGCCATCTCAATTCCGCTAAAAATTTGGCCTATCGCCCTGAATCTTGGAGGGATTTGCGAACCATTTGTAAAAATACAAGGTAAGCAATTTTCCTGACCGAATTTTCTGCGACGCAGCAAAAGTGCCGATTCGTAAAGGACTTAGAGGAATTCAGCCAAGAAAAAGCCCGCGGACATACGTCCGCGGGCCTCGTGTTTCCCGATAAGGGAAGCGTCTTATTTCTCGTCACCCTTAAGCGCTGCGCCGAGAATATCGCCAAGCGATGCGCCAGAGTCGGAAGAACCATACTGTTCCACGGCTTCCTTCTCTTCCGCGATCTCGCGCGCCTTGATCGAAAGACCAAGACGACGGGTTTTGGCGTCCACGTTGGTGACGCGAACATCAACCTTGTCGCCAACCGCAAAACGGTCAGGACGCTGCTCGGCACGATCACGGGACAGATCAGACCGACGGATGAATGACTTCGTGCCTTCATACTCGACCTCGACACCGCCGTCTTCGATGGACGTTACAACAACGGTGATGATCGATCCGCGCTTCACGCCGTCAGCAACTTCAGTGAAGCTGTCATCCAGTGCCTTAACAGACAGTGAGATGCGCTCTTTCTCGACATCCACTTCGGTAACAACGGCCTTGACCGAGTCGCCTTTGCGGAAGTCTTGGATCGCATCCTCGCCGCGCTGATCCCAGCTCAGGTCGGACAGGTGCACCATGCCATCGATGTCGTTCTCGAG
>CAYPVG010000377.1:0-10374 GCA_964414085.1 uncultured Boseongicola sp.
GGCGGAGTTGGCCGCTGACTGTGGGTTTCGTTCGGTTAAGACTTACATTCAGAGTGGAAACCTCGTCTTCTCCTCCGAGTTATCTCAAAATGAAGTGAAAGCGGTGCTTGAAGCTGCACTGAAAGACTTTGTCGGTGCGGAAGTTCCGGTACTTGTACGGATGCCGCAGGAGCTTCGAAACATGTTGTCGGAGTGCCCGTTTCGCGAGGCAACGGGCAATCGCGTTGGCTTCGTTATCGCTGATGAAGTTGACCCGGATGAGGTCGAATTGCGTGGAACGAAAGATGAAGAGGTCGTTTTTGGCGGCAGCGCTATTTTTGTCCACTTTCCAAGTGGCATGGGTGCGTCGCGCTTGAAGTTTGCCGGACTATCATCTGAGACGATGCGTAACCGGAATACGGTGGAGAAAATGGCGGCTCTGGCGAGCGAGCTGGAGCCTCAGCCTTGAGGCAACGTTAGCGCCACAGTGCGACCGCCTTTTTGGTATTGCAGTGCTGTGTCCGAAATCGCGGCAACGGTACCACCATCAACTCGGTCGCCTACTTCGACTTTGATATACTGACCCGAAGGTAAACGTATCAAAGCGCGTCGATCTGATGGACGGCCGAAGACACCGACGAGGCTTATGCGGTTCAGCCGGATTGCATCTTCGATTGTCGCCTGTCTGGCGACCGATGCGTTTGAAGGTATGGCCAGGCGTGGCGAGTCTTGGGGGCGCGTTCCGGGTTCTGCGATGGCGTCTTCTGCAAGTGCGGCTTCAATTGCGTCGCTGGTGTCAGGGGTGGCAGCGGCGACGGCCCTCGCTTCGCGTTCCTGACGTTGCTGAAGCAGGCTAGCGGCGACGATCGCGTCGAAGTCGCCAGGCTTGCCACGAGGACTGATAGACGTCTGAACAGCCAGCTCGCTTGGCGGGGCGTCAGCCAGCGCAATCAAGGCTTCCATTTGAGCAGAGGCTGGTCGCTTGCCGGGGCGGATTTCTGAAAGTTCTGCAAGTGTGCGCCCGCCGAATTTTTGACGCTCGATATCTGCTTCGAAGGTGGTCGGACGCGCACGGGGTGCCGTACTCGGGACAGCGGCGGCAAGTTCAGTTGGGTTGGGAAGGACGGTTTCCGGTTCGACTGGTGTTTCGACATCCAGAACCACCGACTCGGCGACAGCTGGTTCCTCTGCAACCGGCGCGGATATTTCAGGTGTTGGCACAGGGTCCTCGGTCAATGGACTGACCGGTTCGGTGATTGTCGGCAGAGTGGGTGCCGGTTCCAGAATTTCCGGGTCGAGAGCTGCGATTTCAGTTTCCATGACCGGGTCTTCGGTCACCAGGGCCTCGGCAGTCAGCTCATCTTGAACTTCTTCTTGCGGCAACGGCTCGGGTGGGGACGTTGCAAAGTCGGGCGCTGCAGCTGGTTTATTGGAAGGAAGTCCGAATCGTTCGCCGCGCTGAAGCAACGCATCTGTTTGAGTTGTGAGGGATGCAAGGACGGTTGACGTTTCGGGTGGTGCCACACCTTTCGGAAAAACGAGAGTGTCTGGAGCGTAGCTTTCAAGGTCCTTCAGAGCACCCGGGCGGCCAGCTAACCAGACAATCATGGGATGTGGATCGGGATTAACCGAAAAGTCTGTCGAAAGTATCGCAGGCGTCACCGTTGGAGTCGTCAGGAACAGTGCACCCAGGTCGAATTCCGGGCTTGTACTTGCCAGTTCGGGCACCATTGGCTGTGGTGAGGCTATTGATATGACATCGGTGTATGGGCCGACCTCTGGCTCTGGCTCTGGTTGCGGCTCGACGGCTGCAATCTCTTCGACCTGCGGCTCTGCGCTTGTCACCGTTTCTTCTGCAAGGCCGGACGTCTGTTGAGGGCTGGTCGGAATTATCGTCCAGATAATAATGGCAATACCGATTGAGAGAGCAGCTGCAATGGCAGCCAAGGCTGGGGTAGGTACCGCGCGATCTCGGCGGTGAATGGTGACTCCAGAAGATGGCGTTAGACTTGCTGCTCGTCCTTGGGCAACTATCGCTCCAATGTCTGTGTGTACGCGAGGCTCCGAGGTTGGCCGAGGCAACGGAGCGCCTGGGTTCAGAGGCGGTAGCGTACTCTGCGGAAGTTGCAGGACCGGTGTTGGGTCGTCGACTTTAACGACGGGATCTTCAGTGCTGACGTCTTCGATTGGACCTGTCTCATCCAGTGTTTCGTCAACTACGAGAGCGCTTGCCGCCCGTGCCGTTGAAAAAGCCGGCTCGGCTTCGAATTCGACCTGGGCGACGGTTGGATTCGGATGCTTCTCTGCAAAGATAGGAGAACGAGGAAACTCGTGCGGGACATCTAACGATGAAAACGCACGGACGGTTAGTCCGCCCTTGGTGACGAAGGCCTCTGCCTCGTCGAGAGTTTCGCGGGCAACTGCCGCCACTTGAGCGCTCTCTGGCGACGAAAGTTCCCAATCAATTTCGAGTTCATCCAGATTGTAGGGTGTTCTGCCTTCCATAGCCGAACGGATGGACGTCTCTGGGTCGGTTTGGTTTTCCAGCTCGACGGTCGTAAACAGGATTTGGTCGCGCGGCAGGAATATATCTACTGTGTCAGCGGCTTTCGCCTTCGCGACAAGAGACGCAAGGCGCGTCTCGATATCTTCGCCTTCGAGCTTTTCAACGGCAAATTCGTTCCATTGCTCCGCGTCGCGGCGCATGAGGCGAACCGCCTCCATCGAAAGATCAAAACCCCAACGCTCTGACATGGCGGAGAGATACCACGCGGCAGCTTGCGCGTCACGACACTCAATGATGAAAATTGCTCTGTGCGGGTTTTCGCCGATTGTACTGTGATTGCGGTTGCAAAAGGTGCAAGCTGTGACCTGTCAGGGGGCATAACACGAGGGTTTGATATGCGATTTTTGATGTTCCTTTACTTAAGCTTAGCGTTCTTGACCCCACAGATAGTTGCTGCCGAGGAGCCAGATCGCGAGATTGTTGTTACGGGGCAGGGTTCGGTGTCGGTCGCGCCCGACATGGCTACTGTTTTCGTGGGCGTATCTGCCCAAGCACGGTTGGCGGACACAGCCCTTACAGAAGCTTCGGAGCGCGGGCGTGCTGTCTTATCTCAGCTTGAAAAACAGGGCATTGAGCCGCGCGATATACAAACGCGAAACGTTTCCCTTAACCCGCAATTTGCGAGATCGAACGATGGGAGCGCTCCGCGGACAATTGGGTACGTAGCAACCTTGGATCTTGCGGTGCACGTTCGGGACTTTGATCGTTTGGGTGAAGTTCTGGATGCTGTTGTGGAAGATGGGGCCAATCGGATGAATGGCCTATCTTTTGGGGTGTCTGAACGTGCCGCTTTGGAGACAGAGGCGCGCACAGCTGCCGTTGCCGATGCACGAACGCGTGCTGAAACACTTGCGGAAGCTGCTGGCGTGGTGCTGGGTGATGTGCTGTCCATACGAGAGGGTGGTGGTCAGGCTCCAATAGGCGTGGATCGTGCCATGATGATGGAAGCACATGCCGCAGTGCCAATCGCTGGGGGCGAGATCGATGTGAACGCCTCAGTGACAATGGTTTTCGACATTGAGGACGGGGAATAATCGAAGAAATGAAGGCGGCCTTTTATGAAAACACCGGTGCAGCTGAAGACGTGCTGCATGTGGGTGAAGTGCAGGATCCAGTCGTCAAACAGGGTGAAGTGCTGGTGCGAGTTGCCTATTCAGCGGTGCATCCTTCAGACGTAAAGACGCGCGCTGGGGCACGTGGCCCTATGGCATTTCCACGCGTCGTACCTCACAGCGACGGGTCCGGCTGGATTGTCGCGGTTGGCGAAGGGGGCGATCCTGCACGTGTTGGAACGCGCGTCTGGATTTGGAATGCGGCCTGGAAGCGACCATGCGGCACTGCTTCGGAGCTGATCGCTTTGCCAGAAGAGCAAGCCGTTCCGCTTCCTGATGCGGCGGGTTTGCAAGATGGGGCGACCTTGGGCATTCCGGCCATCACTGCTCACCGCTGCCTGTTTTCAGACGGTGACATTGCTGGGCAATCTGTATTGGTTACCGGGGGAGCAGGGACTGTTGGGAGCATGGCCATACAAATGGCCAAGCGTGCAGGAGCGCGGGTCATTGCCACAGTGAGCGGGCCTGAGAAGGCGGCACACGCCGAGAGCTTAGGAGCCGACAGCGTCGTGAACTACCGCGACGGCGATGCCGTTGCGCAAATTCGTGCTGCGGCAGAAGGGAGCGTAAATCGGATCGTCGAGGTCGAATTCGGTGGGAACCTTTCTATGTCACAGGCGCTTCTTGCCGATGGAGGTGTCATAGCGACCTATGGGTCAATGGCATCACCAGAGCCTCAGGTTCCGTTTTATCCGATGATGTTCATGAACATGTCGTTGCGCATGGTGTTCGCTTACACGATACCCATCGAGGCGCGCCGACGGGCCGAGGAAGATATACACGCTTGGTTAACTGACGGATCGTTGAAAGGGATTGTTGCTGATGAGTTCCCATTGGAGCACGCGGCGGCGGCACATCTTTCAGTCGAAGCAGGACAACGGATCGGTGTGACCTTGATTAGAGTGAGCGACGACGCTTAACGACGCCTAAGCGCGCGAGGACTTTTTCCAAAAGTTGTCTTGAAAGCGCGTGAGAAGGCCGCGGCGTTTTCGTAACCCGCGCGTGTCGCGACCTCGGTCAAGGGCAGGTTGGTCTCTTCCACCAAGTGGCGTGCCGTATCCAGTCTGATGCGCTGATAAACCTTGCGCGGCGGTGCGCCGAAGGCGGTCGCAAATCGTCGCTCAAGGTCTTTTTGAGTACAACCTGCTCGCGTGGCGATATCGCGCAGCGGCAATGGTGTTTCCACATTCTCTTCCATGTCTGCGAGGGCACGGCGGACCCGGCGGTCACCGCCTTGCGGTTCTAGTGGGCCGGGGCTTTCCCTGTCCGCTGAGGCGAATAGTTTTGCGATGCGCAACGTAAGCGCGGTGCCGTGTCTCCGCGCGATCAAGTGCATCATCAGTTCGAATGCGGTGAGTGCGCCGCCGGCTGTGAGACGATCTTTGTCATCAACCCACCTTTGCCGGGTGACTTCTACTTCGGGGAAGGTCTCGGCGAAGGCGTCGAATTCGTCGGAATGGATCGCAGCTTGCCGACCATCCAAAAGTCCTGCGGCGGCAAGCAGCCAAGCACCCCCATCGAGTCCGACCAAGGCTTGATAGCGGGTCGCCGCAGAACGCAATCGGCGAGACAGTGTGTCGGTTGCGAATGCTTGATACCCGTAGCTGGGCAGGAGGATCAGAGCGTCTCCCTTATCCGTCGGACTTAACGCTCGATCAGGGATAACTGTCATGCCCGCAGAGCTTTTCACAGGACTGCCATCAAGCGAGACTATGGTCCAATCGAAAGCAGGCGTGTCGAGAAAGGTGTTGGCAGCCCTTAAGGGTTCAAGTGCGTTGGCAAAGACTTGGTTGGAAAACCGGTCAAAGAGCAGAAAGGTGAACTCTGCGGTTTTTTGAGAGTCTATTGTCCATTTGCGCATAGTTTAATCTAAAGCTGCAAAATTCCCCCCGTCAATTGCTTCTACAGTTCTTAAGAAAATAGGGAGGACGATCATGCCGCTTCAGATGAATCGTGAAGTGTTTATCACTTGTGCCGTAACGGGCTCTGGCTCGACACAGGACCGCAGTCCCCACGTGCCGCGATCTCCGAAAGAAGTCGCGGATAGCGCGATCGCAGCGGCAAAGGCTGGGGCAGCGATCGTCCATTGTCATGTCCGCGATCCGGAAACCGGCGTGCCGAGCCGGGACCCCAGGATGTTCCGGGAAGTGACCGATCGCATTCGGGATGCGAACACCGATGTTGTGCTGAACCTGACTGCAGGCATGGGCGGTGACATGGTTTTTGGACCAGTCGAGGCACCATTGCCGGTATCGAATGGCACAGACATGGCGGGCGCCACTGAACGTGTTCAGCACGTCGTTGAGTGCCGCCCCGAGATTTGCACCCTCGACTGCGGCACGATGAATTTCGCTGAAGCTGATTACGTCATGACAAACACGCCCGGCATGTTGCGGGCCATGGGCGGCATGATGACGGAATCCGGAGTAATGCCTGAAATTGAAGCCTTCGACACAGGCCACTTGTGGTTTGCAAAACAGTTGGTGGAGGAAGGAATTCTGAGTTCGCCTGCATTGGTGCAATTGTGTATGGGCGTGCCTTGGGGTGCGCCAGACGACCTGAATACCTTCATGGCCATGGTGAACAATGTGCCGTCGGACTGGACCTTTTCGGCCTTCTCTCTTGGTAGGAACCAGATGCCCTATGTGGCTGCGGCCGTCCTGGCAGGCGGTAACGTCCGTGTGGGGTTGGAAGACAACTTGATGTTGGGCCGCGGGCAATTGGCAACGAACGAGCAGCTGGTGGAGCGCGCTGTTCAAATCGTCGAAAGCCTTGGTGCTCGGGTGATTGGGCCGGATGAGGTGCGAGAGCGGTTGAACCTTGTGAAGCGGGCACCCGTCTGATGAAGCGCGTTCTTTGCTATGGCGATAGCAACACTTTCGGCACAATGCCGATGGCCGCATTGACCGATGATGGCATCTTTCCGAAGGACGTTCGATGGGCCGGTGTGTTGGCGGTGTCCCTTGGTGAGGAATGGGATGTAGTTGTCGAGGGGCTTCCGGGGCGAACGACGGCCTTGGACGACCCGATCGAGGGCGCCTTTCTAAATGGACGAAAGTCGTTCCAACCCATTTTGATGTCACATCGCCCAATCGACCTTTTGATCCTGTGTTTGGGTACGAATGACGCGAAGACCCGTTTTGGTCTGAGGTCGCAAGATATTGCTCTGGGCATTCAAAGGCTGTTGCTGGATGCCGCGATGCTTGGTGTTGTTGGCAAGACTTTGGCAATCTGCCCGCCGTTGGTTCGGGAACGGGGAGACCTCGCCGAGATTTTTCACGGCGCAGAGGCGCGCACGGTGGGGCTGCCTCAGGAGATAGAGCGGTTTGCACGCTTGAACGGTGCCGAATTCTTCGATGCAAATGAGGTTATCGAGCCGAGTTCCGTGGATGGTGTGCATTGGAGCCAAGAAGCCCACGCAAAGTTTGGCCAGGCAGTCGCTAACAAAGCCCGCGAGATGTTTTCATGAGCCGTCGGGTTGTGATTACAGGCGGAGCTGCTGGCATAGGTGCCAGAATGGCGGAGCGTTTCGCCGAATTGGGTGATCGCGTCGCGGTTTGCGATGCAGATCCGAAAGCGTGTACGGCCTTCGCAAGGGATCACGAAGGCATCCGTGTCGCGGTTGCTGACGTGACCAAGGCAGCGGAAATGGATCGGTTCCTCGCCGAAATCGAGGCCGATTGGGGCGGCGTTGATGTGGTTTGCGCGAACGCCGGTATTGGTGGTGCCGCCGGGTTGATCGAGGATCTCTCCATTGATGACTGGCGGGCCTGCCTTGCCGTGAACCTGGACGGCGCTTTTTTGACGTGCCGCTGGGCGGCGCGGGTTATGCGAGCGCAACGTTCGGGTCTTATTGTTTTGACGTCGAGCACGTCTGGGCAATGGGGTCATCCGTTCAGGTCGCCCTATGCGACGGCGAAATGGGGCATCATCGGTCTGATGAAGACGCTTGCCATGGAGCTTGGCCCCGCAGGCGTGCGGGTGAATGCAATTTGTCCGGGTGCCGTTGAGGGACCGCGCATGGAGCGGGTTCTTGAGAAAGAAGCGTCCGCCAGTGGGGTCGCCCCCGATGATATTCGAAAGGCGTATGCAAACGGCACTTCTTTGAAAACATGGGTGACGGCGGATGACATCGCTGATGCAGCCATCTGGCTGGCATCTGACATGGCGTCGAAGATTTCTGGCCAGTCAATTACTGTCGACGGCCACACGGAGACAAACAGCGCATGATCACTCGAGCGAAAATCACGATCTACAGGACGTTGGTATGAAGACAGTTGCGATTATTGGTGGCGGTGTTATTGGAGGGGGCTGGGCTGCTCGCTTTCTGCTAAACGGTTGGAATATCGATGTTTTTGACCCTGACCCCGAAGCCGAACGGAAGATTGGAGAAGTTCTTGAGCACGCGCGTTGGGCTTTGCCGATGCTTTATGATCGTGCGTTGCCCAAAGAGGGTGCTCTCCGGTTTGTCGGGTCATTGGATGAGGCCGTGCGCGGTGCCGATTACATCCAGGAAAGCGTCCCTGAAAGGCTTGATCTAAAGCACCGCGTTTATGCGGAGATAGAGGCGGCCAATCCGAATGCACCGATCGGGTCTTCGACGAGTGGATTTAAGCCGAGCGAGCTTCGTGAGGGTTTGCAGACGGGAGGAAGGCTCTTTGTCGCGCACCCGTTCAATCCCGTTTACTTGTTGCCGTTGATCGAAGTTGTGCCGGGCGAAGGGGCTGACGCTTTGGTTGTTGATAAGGCCAAAGGCATTCTCAACAGCGTCGGTTTTTATCCGTTGGAAGTCCGCAAGGAAATCGATGCGCACATTGCCGACAGGTTTTTGGAAGCCGTATGGCGGGAAGCGCTTTGGCTGATCAAAGATGGCATCGCTACAACAGAAGAGATTGATAACGCGATCAGATACGGCTTTGGGCTGCGCTGGGCTCAGATGGGGCTTTTCGAGACCTACCGGATCGCAGGCGGCGAAGGTGGCATGGCGCATTTTATCGCGCAGTTTGGGCCGTGCCTCGAATGGCCCTGGACCAAGTTGATGGACGTGCCGGATTTGACTGACGAGCTTGTGCAGAGCATCGGGGCACAGTCTGACGAACAGTCCGGGTCGCTCAGTATCAGGGAGCTTGAGCGGCTTCGAGATACGAACCTGATAGCTATCCTGCGGGCTTTGAAGGGGCGCGGCAATGCGGCTGGGGCGTTGGTCGAGGAGCACGAACGCACACTTGAGACACCAGCAACAGCCGCAGTTCCAATGGTCACGATTAGTCGTGTCGTTCCAATCGATTGGACAGACTACAACGGGCACATGAACGAGAGCCGCTACGGTCAGGTTTATTCCGATGCGGCCGATGCAACCATGCAGGCGTTTGGTGCTGATCAAGCCTACATCGAAAGTGGCCTAAGCTACTTTACCGTGGAAAACATCATCAAGTATCTCTCTGAAGCCCACGCCGCGGATGCGTTTTACGTCAACACACGCATCCTGATGGCTGAAGGCAAAAAGTTGAAGCTTTTCCACGAGATGAGGCGAAGCGCCGACGACGAAGTGTTGTCGACATGTGAGCAATTTCTGCTTCACGTCAGTCTTGAAACTCGGAAGACTTGTCCGCCCCGCGCGGACGTCGAGGCGCGCTTGCTGGCGCTTGCGAACGCACATGAGGAGGCTAGTAAATGAACTTTGGCCTGACCGAGGAACAGTCGATGATAGTCGACACGGTTCGCGAGTTTGTTGAGCGAGAAATCTATCCTCACGAGGACGCGGTTGAGGCGAGTGGCGAAGTTCCCGCTGAAGTCGCAGAAGCCATAAAAGCAAAGACGATCGAGCTTGGCTTCTACGCTTGCAATTTCCCCGAGGACGTCGGCGGTGCAGGGCTTTCGCACGTAGACTTTGCTTTGGTCGAGCGCGAGCTTGGGCGCGGGTCCATGGCGCTTACGCACTTCTTTGGCCGTCCACAGAACATTTTGATGGCCTGTGAGGGCGAACAGCGAGACCGTTATCTTTATCCCGCTGTTAAAGGCGAGCGGATGGATGCCTTGGCGATGACCGAGCCCGGAGCGGGGTCGGACGTTCGGGGGATGTCTTGCGCGGCAAAGCGAGATGGCGGTGACTGGGTCCTGAATGGAACAAAGCACTTCATTTCCGGCGCGGATCACGCAGACTTCGTAATTGTTTTTGTTGCCACTGGCGAAGATCAGACGCCCCGCGGTCCGAAGAAGCGGATAACAACTTTTCTCGTGGATAGAGGCACTCCGGGGTTCACCATCCGGGACGGCTACGCATCGGTCAGCCATCGTGGCTACAAAAACATGATCCTTGAATTCGACAATTGTCGACTGCCCGATGCGCAGGTGCTTGGGGAAGTAGACGGCGGTTTCGCCATTATGAACGACTGGCTATACGCAACACGAATTACTGTGGCGGCCATGGCGGTTGGACGCGCGCGTCGCGTCTTTGATATGGCGGTTTCCTATTCGGCAGAGCGTGAGCAATTCGGCCAGCCGATCGGCAAATTTCAGGGTGTTAGTTTCCAACTTGCCGACATGATTACCGAGATCGACGCCGCCGACTTGCTAACACTCGCATCGGCCTGGCGATTGGATCAAGGATTGCCAGCAAATAGAGAAATCGCCAGCGCAAAGCTTTACGCGACCGAGATGTTGGCTCGCGTGACCGATGCCACACTGCAGATTTATGGTGGCATGGGATTGATGGAT
>CAYPVG010000378.1:0-3885 GCA_964414085.1 uncultured Boseongicola sp.
AAATTTGAAGTCCGACACCCGTTTCGGAGAAAACCGCCTGTTGTTCGACGGCCCTGACGGTGACTCGTTTGCTCTCGTCGAAACTGATGATGATCGGACACCTTGGACCGGCAACGGTGTAAGCGAGGACATGGCCATCCGTGGGTTCCATTCTGCTGACATGCGTCTTCACGATGCCGGGGCAAGTGGCGAGTTGCTCAAGTTCATGGGTTATGAGGAAGTCGACTCAGCCGACGGCGTGACGCGCTTTGCAGTGCCTGGTGGGAACGAAGCCAATGTCATCGATATCGAGGCAATCCCTTCCGCTAACCGTGCAGCCCAAGGAGCAGGGTCGGTTCATCACATCGCCTTCGCCGTCGAGAACCGCGCACGTCAACTGGAAGTTCGCGAGGCGCTTATGGACACCGGTTATCAGGTCACCCCGGTCATTGACCGCGATTACTTCTGGGCGATCTATTTCCGGACACCCGGCGGGGTCTTGTTCGAGGTCGCAACGAATGAACCCGGCTTTGATGTGGACGAAGACACGACGCATCTTGGTCAGGCATTGAAGTTGCCAAGCCAGCACGCGCATCTGCGCGAAAAGCTCGAGCGCCATCTCGAGCCATTGGACGCGTGATCATGTCCTATGTATCAGCAGCAACAGAGGGCGCGCTCGGCGCGCCCCTCTTCTTCACGTTCCATGGGACAGGCGGTGACGAGCGCCAGTTCCACGATTTCGCCTCGCAACTCTCGCCGGGCGCGCATGTGATTTCCCCACGGGGCGATGTGAATGAGAACGGTATGAACCGGTACTTCCGCCGCACCGGTGAAGGTGTTTACGACATGGACGATCTCGCCACCCGAACCGAGGCGATGGCGGAATTCATGAGGGAAGCGAGGGACAGCCTTGGAGCGTCTCAGGTCATTGGACTTGGATACTCCAACGGCGCCAACATTCTCGCAGCTGTTCAGCTGAAATATCCAGATTTGGTTGATGACGCTGTTTTGATGCACCCGCTGATTCCATGGTCACCCGATGCGCAGCCTGGTTTGGCCGGAAAGCGCGTTCTGATAACCGCTGGACAACGAGACCCGATCTGCCCGGCACCGCAAACCGAAGCTCTTGCGAGCTATCTCACGGCGCAAAACGTGGATTTGAGCGTTGAGTGGCACAAAGGCGGGCACGAGATCGGTCGGAACGAGCCGCAGGCTATCGCAGAGTTTCTCGCAAATTCACAACGAAACGCCGCCTAAAAGGGTGTCTTCACCTTGAAAGTCATGCCAATCCCTCCATCGGGGTGGCGTAATCGCAGGCTTTCACTGTGAAGCATCATACGCGGATGCTGCAAAGCTTCCCCTGTCGCATAAAGCGGGTCGCCCAAGATCGGGTGACCCAGCGCCAGGCAATGCACCCGCAATTGATGAGATCGCCCGGTTTTTGGAAACAGCCTTAAGCGTGTTTCCCCATTCCCGGACCGCTGAGCGCGCCACTCAGTCAACGCAGGTCGACCGTTCTCGTGATCGACCATTTGGCGCGGACGGTTCGGCCAATCCACTGCCAACGGCAAATCAACAGTCCCTGTCTTTTCGGTCATCTCACCCCAAACGCGCGCAACATAGGTTTTCTTGATGTGCCGCTTTTCAAACTGAAGCCCAAGGTGGCGTTGGGCGTGAGTTGTTAAAGCAAAGACCATCACCCCTGACGTGTCGCGATCAAGGCGGTGCACCAGCAGCGCATCAGGAAAAGCAGCCTGCACACGAGACAGCAGGCAATCTGCCAAGTGTTCACCTTTTCCCGGGACTGACAGCAACCCTTCAGGTTTGCCAACCACCAAAATCTCGTGGTCCACATGCACGACATCGAGCGGCACGTCCGGAGGGGCGTAGACATCACTCAATGCTCAGGCACACCGTCAGCGATGTTGTAATAGTCACCCTTATCGGCCGTGAAGATGTGCTTCTCGAGCGTGAGGCCCGTCGGCCCATCTAAGGAGCCCATGGAAAAGGAAACTGCGTCTTCGTCGTGGGCTTTCCAAAAGAGGAACGATCCGCAGACTGGGCAGAAACCGCGCTTTGCATTCGCGGATGATGCAAACCAGCGGACCTCACCACTAATATCGAGAGCGGGAACGTCCACCTGTGCAGACGACCAAACGTGCCCCGATTGTTTGCGGCATTGCCCGCAATGGCACGCCGATACGGAGCGTGGCTCACCTTTCACCGTGAAGCTGATTGATCCGCATAGACAAGACCCTTTCATAACCTCACATTACTCCCTTCAACCGAACTTCGTTAGGCGCCAAATGCCTTATCCAGGATCTTCTGGATAGCCCGCGCATCCTCGCGCGAGAAGGCCGCAGGTTGATCGCTGTCGATGTCAAAGACCGCGATAACCTCGCCGGATTTGTTGCGGACCGGAAGGACGAGCTCGGATCTTGTCGATGCAGCGCAGGCAATGTGCCCCGGGAAAGCATCTACATCGTCCACAAGTTGAATTTCGCCTGTCCGCGCCGCGGCACCGCACACACCCTTAGAGAACGGGATGGTCAGGCAACCATGTCCTCCTTGATAGGGGCCGATTTTCAAAAGTTCAGGCGCGACGACTCGGTAAAATCCGGTCCAGTCAAATCGCGGGTCAAAATGATGAACTTCACAAGCAATCGTGGCCATGAGCGCGACCGGATCGTCTTCTCCCTCGACCAGAGCAGCAATGCGACCGGCGAGTTCCTCGTAGTCCATCACAGGGGAGGATGCGGCTAAATCCATGCCAGTTTCCTTCGATTGTAAGTGTTCTGATTACCGAATGGTAACGCCTTGCCGTTAAGACGCCAAAGAACGCGTTTTGATGGGGTTATTCAATGCAATTGAAATCGTCGCAATACAATGGGGCACAGGTGCTGAATGTTGATGACGATCGCATCGATGCGTCCGTTGCGGTCCAATTCAAGGCCACGGCGCAAGAACTTACGTCTTCAACGTCTGGGCGGGTCATTCTTGATCTGTCGAATGTTACTTTTGTCGACTCAAGCGGACTTGGGGCGATTGTGGGCAGTATGAAGCAACTTGGCAGGGGACGACGGCTGGATCTCGTCGGCCTAAACCCGGCGGTCGATAAAGTTTTCAAAATGACGCGCATGGATTCGGTTTTTCAGATTTACGAAACGCTTGACGACGCAACGCAGGAAACCGCGAATGCCTCATGATGCTGCGATGAACCATGTCCAAGCTGCACCGCCCGCCACCGCCGCTGGGGGTGTGCTGTCCCGAACATCCTTTCGCGCTACTTTCGACAACGTCAGGCTTGCAATAAGCAGCGCAATGGACACGCTTCATCCCCTCAGTTTGAGTGAGGAAGAAACCAGCTCGATTCAGATCGTGCTGGCCGAAGCTCTGAACAATGTTGTTGAGCACGCCTACCCCGAAGGCGACCCCGGCGATATTAAGCTTGTTTTGCGCCATGGACGTGCGGGATTGCTTATCGAAATCCGCGACAACGGTCGCCCTATGCCAAACGGGAAGACCCCTCTTGGACAGCACCCCACGGAGCTTCACCCTCGGAACAATTTGCCGGAAGGTGGTTTTGGTTGGTTTCTGATCCGGGAACTCGCCAAGGATATGGTCTATGACCGTGAGAACGGCGAAAACTTTCTGATTTTCAGGATGGCGGTCGGCAAAACCTAGATGGGTCACGCCAGCGAGACCGCTCGCCACAGTGTCGCCACAAATTTACCGCATTGCAGCCGCCTCAACGAGTCATGTGAGCAGGGTAGCGTAAACGCTTCCCTCGGCGCTGCGATAACCACAACCCCACCCAGTGCGCAGCGTCGAGGTTCAAAAACCTCATCACAACGTTGATTGTCATATTCTTCTCTGGCGCTAAAACGTCACTGAAGACAAAGGGCA
>CAYPVG010000379.1:0-10539 GCA_964414085.1 uncultured Boseongicola sp.
GTGTCGAGAAGTGTGAGAATTTCTTCATCAACAGCTTTCACGCCGTGACGTGCATCGATCAAAACAAACGCACGGCGGAGGTTCTGACGACCGGCCAGATAGTGCTTCAGAAGGCGCTGCCACTTCTCGACGACTTTAACGGGCGCGTTGGCAAAGCCATAACCGGGCAGGTCAACCAGGTAGCGATCTTCGCCAAGGGTAAAGAAGTTGATCTCTTGCGTGCGTCCGGGTGTGTTGGAGGCGCGGGCCAAGCCTTTCCGGTTGGTCAAGGCATTGATCAGGCTCGATTTGCCGACGTTTGAACGGCCAGCAAAGCAAACCTCTGTGCGATCAGCAGCGGGCAGCCCGTCCATCGCAACAACGCCTTTGAGGAAGTTTGTTTCGCCCGCGAAGAGTTTGCGCCCGATCTCGAGTGTGCTCGCATCACATTCGGCCAGCGGGAAAGGGAGCTGCATCAGAGCACCTGCACTTCATCGCCCAAAGCGACGCGACCGCCTTGAGTGACCTCGGCATACACCCCAAATTCTTGGTGCCCAAGATCGTTGAGGGTCTCAAGTACATCTGCGTCGCGCTGGCCGGTTTCCGGGTTGGCCATCGTCGCCTTGCAACGCGTGATTTGTTCTTTGACGTCGAGTACGACGTCACCAACTTTAAGACGCTTCCCAACCCAGTTCGTTTCTTCCCACGGGTCGGTCCCATCGAGCCAAAGATTTCCACGGAACCGATGCGGCGAAAGGTTCATCCCGACGCGATGAGAAAGCGCTTTTAGCGACGCAGTGGTGTTGATCGCGATCCAGGGATCAGGCACGTCGGTCAGATGCGCTGCTGCGGCCTTGTAGATACCCGTGGGCGCCGGAAGATCAATTGGCCAAAGGTTATGAAGCCATTCAAAAAGTGCCGGTTCATCGCCAGGCTGGGAAAGGTTGACGGTAATTTCACCTTCTTTGGGATGGATCAGCGTCAAGTCTTTGGTCGTTGTGTTCAACTTTGCTTCGACCGCCATTAGGCTGGGCGCAGCCACGCCGCGAAGAAAGTTTACCTTCTTTCCCCAGTCGCCATCCAACTTGGAACGCTCGTGCGCGACGGCCCATTTGCGATCAAACGGCATCCATTTTCCGGCTTCGAGAACAACCTCCTCGAGCGCTTCTCTCCCGATGGATTTGAGAGGATGGCGCAGAATGGTTGCGACGCTGCCGGTCATTTTTTCGACTTCGGCTTGGTCTTGTTCGCTGGCGCGGCGTCTTTGTTGTCGGCAACTTTTTCAGGTTTGGCGCTTGGTTTCGCTCCCGATCTGATATTTCCCCAGATGTCAGGTTTGTAGCCGTGCCCGCGCATGATTGTGTACTGCTGGATAAATGTGATGGTGTTGTTTGCAATCCAGTAGACAACCAAGCCACTTGCGAAGCTGCCGAGCATAAACATGAACACCCAAGGCATCCATGCAAAGATCATTGCCTGTGTTGGATCGGTTGGAGCCGGATTCAGCTTCTGCTGCAGGTACATGGAGATACCAAGCAGCAGTGGCAAAATCCCGATAAAGATCAGCGCGAGGAATTCGCCCGGCGCCGGTGCAGCATAAGGCAACAGGCCGAAGACGTTGAAAATCGAGGTTGGGTCAGGCGCGCTGAGGTCCTGGAATGGGCCAAAGAAAGGCGCGTGGCGCAGTTCGATTGTGACGAAGATCACCTTATAGAGCGAGAAGAAGATCGGGATTTGCAAAAGAATGGGCAAACAACCGGACGCCGGGTTTACCTTTTCCTTCTTGTAAAGGGACATCATCTCGGTTTGGAGCTTTTGACGGTCATCGCCGGCACGCTCCTTAATCTTCTCCATCTCCGGCTGGAGCTCTTTCATTTTGGCCATTGAAACATAGGATTTCCGAGCCAGCGGGAAGAGCAGGGCCTTGATCAACAAGGTGAGAGCGATGATGGCGAGGCCCATATTGCCAATGAGCACATTGAGCTCGTGCAGGACAAAGAAGATGGGTTTGGTGAGGAATGCGAATAGACCCCAGTCGATGGATTCGACAAATCCATCGATACCGTTCTGATCCGAGAATCCGAAGAAGTAGGCTGCAGATGCACCGACTCCGACAACATTACGGCCAGCCTCGTAGTCACGAATGGTGTCCCATTCTTTGGCCCCTGCAAACACGCGCGTGGTCATTTGCTGGGTGCTGCCTGCAGGAACACTGAGCGTCGGATAGACGGTAAGGGCCTGGTAGACATCCGAGCCAGGGACGTACTGCACGCGAGATGTATGTGGCGTGTTTTCGGTGGGGACCAGCGCCGTCATCCAGTAATGATCGGTAAAGCCAACGTAGCCACTTTCGAGGATCTGCGCTTCGGACGTTTCGCCGGGGATATCGTCGTAGTCGATTTCAGCCAGTACGCCGTCAACCATCTGGATGGCACCCTCGTGGAGGATGAAGAAGCCCATAAGATCTTGGGGTTCACCATGCCGCGCGACAATCCCGTAGGGTGCCACCCGGGCATCGTTTGATGTCGGGTTCTCAACGCTTTGGTCGATCGTGAACATAAACTTTTCGTCGACCGAGATAGTACGGCGGAAAATGAGGCCGGCTGGGCTGTCCCAGCGCAATACAATCGGGGTCGTCGGTGTAAGGCTCTCGCCGCTTTCGACTGACCAGATCGTGTCCGGACCAGGGACTTCGTCAGCATTTAGCCCACCGCCTGGTGCCCAGCCGAACACCGTATAGTAGGGCTGTTCAGCGCCGATGGGGGCGAGAAGCTCGACCTTTTCAGCGCCGTTCAATTCTTCCTCATAGTCTGTAAGGAGAAGCGTATCGATGCGGCCACCAGCCAGAGAGATAGAGCCTGTCAGGCTGTCGGTCGCAATGTCGAGGCGCGGTGCATCCGAAGATGATGTCTCTGGTGCTGCCGAGTTGGTGGGTGCCTCTTCTGTTGCCTGCGGAGTGCTTACATCGGCATCCGGAAGCGCAACGACGCCATCTTGCGCAACAGGCTGCTCAACAGGCTCGGGCGGAGGGAACAAAATAAACCAAACAAAGAGTACCGCTGTACTCAATACCATTGCCAACAGAAGGTTTCTGTTCTGTTCGTCCATTGCACGCCACCTGGTGGTTTCTCGGATTGCAGGAGGTTCAATCGTTCATAGGCCAAAAGGTCAAGCGGTTTCGCTGTGTCGGGGTGCTGCAAATGGTCGTTCGCGGACGAAAAGCGGTCTTGAATCGCGAGCACTTTCCTTTTTGGCTTTTCCGGAAGCTATTTCGCTGTCTGTGTGGGCAGAACCTGGCGTGTTGGAAGGTTCATCTGATAGTCGGTAATCCAGGTCAGACTATCACCACGTGGCATTGGTCGTGCGAGGCCGAAACCTTGAATATGGTCGCACCCCAACTGGGCGAGCATCGCGTGCTCATTCGGGGTTTCGACCCCTTCGGCTAGCGTCTCGATCCCAAGTCTTTCAGACATTGCCAAAAGAGCCGAAACGAGAACGCGCTGGTCCTGATCGGCGTCGATGCGTGAGATCAAACGCCGGTCAATCTTCAATCTTGAAACCGCGAAGGTCCGGATGTTCAGAATGCTTGTGTAACCTGTTCCAAAGTCATCGAGGTCAATCCGACACCCCATCTTTGAGATGGCGCGCAAGTTTTTGGCAATCGTATCGTCCTGATTGTCGGCTATGACATTTTCCAAGACTTCGATGGTCAGTCGGTCGGACGTCAACTCATAGCGATCTAGCTCCCAACGTAAATACTCTGGCAAGCGTGGATTGCGGAGTTCGTCGGCCGAATAATTCACCGATACCGATGGAATTGAGAATCCTGCCCGATCCCATGTGCGCAGCGTACTTAGAGCATGGGTGAGAACCACTTCGGCAAGTCGTTGGGAAAGCCCGAGCCTGTCAATGAGATGTAGGAATGTCGCCGGCGAGATTAGGCCGCGAGTTGGATGTTCCCACCTTGCCAGCGCCTCAAACCCTGTAATCTCACCGCTGTGGGTTGAAATTTGCGGTTGATACCACGCAATGATTTGTCCGTTTTCGAGTGCGGGGGCAATTTGTCCGACGAGGTCGGTGTCGCTGTTTGGGATGCGACCGTAGGTGGATTTGTGAATTCTGACTGATCCCGGGCCATCGTGGCGTGCCTCGCGATTTGTGCCTTCTGCTGCGCGTATCAGCCCGTGGGGCGTTGGGTTATCCAAGTGGATGGCGCGAGCGATGCCAATCGAGATGCTGCAATAGACACGTACGGATCCATTTTCGAAAGGATCGTCGAGACACCCCTGAATTCGGCGCGACAGATGCAGGAGGTTCTCGCTCTCTGGTGGCTTGAGACCTGTAATACAAACTAGAAAATCAGACTTAATTCCGCGTGAAACGAAGTCTTCCCTTCTGACAAATTTTGACAATCTCTCATGAAGCTCGAGCAGTATGGCTTCATCCATGGGTTTGCCAACCCGCTCTTCCAAAAGCTCGAGGTTGTCGACAGAAATAGCCAGCACTGCGAGTTGTCGTATTGTTTCGTCGCCGCCGATAAGTGGTTCTTCCAAAAACGTTTCTGCGGTGTCAGAGGATGTGATGGGTGAAGGGTGGTCGGCCCTCCCAGCGCGACGATCTACGAGAATTGATAGCAAGACGATGAAAGCCGGCAGGACGGCTGCCAGTATTGTCATTGTCGCGCCGCCAGCGGTCCAATATGTCGCCGCCAACGCAATTGGCATCAAAATAACCGGTCGAAATCCTGTCAGAATCCACGTGAGCGCTTTGCGAGTAGCAAACTGGATTGTCTTTAGGTTGGTCACTGGTCCGGAGTTCCGATTCCCTTTGGAGTTTTCCTCAGGTACCAGTTGGCGCTCTACAACAGGTTAACGCCCACCTATGGCGACTTCTTCCCAAGTTCGAGTCCTGCAAAGTCGAACAGCTTCGGGTCCAGCAGATGCGATGGCCGCGCATTCATCAAAGCGCGGAACATGACTTGTCTGCGACCAGGAGAGTTGCTTTCCCATCCATCAAGAATAGCCTTGACCTGTTGCCGCTGCAGCCCGTCCTGGCTGCCACAAAGGTCGCAGGGAATAATTGGGTACTGCATTGCTTTGGCAAACTTCTCGCAATCTTCCTCCGCCACATGGGCCAAAGGTCGATAGAGAAAGAGGTCACTTTCTTCATTCACCAGTTTTGGTGGCATGGTCGCGAGCCGCCCACCATGGAACAGGTTCATGAAAAAGGTTTCGAGAATGTCGTCGCGGTGGTGCCCCAGAACGACGGCAGAGCAGCCTTCCTCGCGGGCGATGCGGTATAGGTGACCGCGTCTCAATCGCGAACAAAGTGCGCAAAATGTGCGTCCTTGCGGGATCTTATCAACCACGACGGAATAGGTGTCTTGGTATTCAATCCGATGAGGCACTCCCATCTTTTCGAGGAACTCTGGAAGCACGGTCGCAGGGAACCCCGGTTGGCCCTGATCGAGATTGCAGGCGAGAATGTCTACAGGAAGCAACCCGCGCCACTTCAGCTCATGGAGTGCAGCCAAGAGCGTGTAGCTGTCTTTGCCGCCAGACAGACAAACGAGCCATCGCGCGTCTCGTTCGACCATATTGTATTGCTCGATCGCCTCGCGAACATTGCGAATGATGCGCTTACGCAGTTTCTTAAACTCGGTCGTGCTGGGCGCGCCGTGGAAAAGCGGGTGAATGTCATCAAGATCGTCAAGCATGTGAACGCAGGTCCGGTGGGTGATCCGGACCTGCGTCTAGCGTGTTTGGTGGGTCGGCGCCACCGTTACCGCAAGTACTGCCGCCAATCGGGGACTTCTGGCTCAGGCGGCAGGCCGATGTCCCTGCGCAGGTATTTGGTCAGATCCGAAGCATCTGGTGGGCGGGCACGCCTTTTGCTCTGACCGCGCAGGACCGCGAGCGCAGCCGTAATCAGGACGCGCGCGGCACCGTTTTCGCGGATGGCGTCTTCGATAAGAGTTTTTGCGGCAGTACTACGCCTACCAATGGGAAGTGCGTTCATGATGGTTTACCGTCGGATGACGGCCCTTCTGTTAGAAATGAATGATCCAGACTCAGGCCGCGCTCCGCGCGGTCGGGTCAGTTTCATTTTGGGTTGGAAATGGCGGCCTTAGGCCGAAGCGAGCGGGTTCAGATCAGCGGCAATTGCGCGGAAGTTCCCACACTGCGCCCATCATAACGAGGAGAAGAGTATGAAGATAAGTCATGCGTCCCCTCCTTTTGCTTATGTGGCGACGGGCGAGCCGTAACCGATACTGGTTCAAAAATCCAAGGTTTTCTGAACTTTCTGTCGAACTGATCCGTGGGGCGTTGTCAGACGTAATTAAGAAAAGCGAGGACAGAATGCGCAAGACACTGATTGCAATCACCCTTTTTATTGCTGCCTGCACAGGGAAGCCCGAAGAGACCGACGCGCTCTTGAGCGATCGATCTTTGGATCTTGAGGAGTTTTTCGTGGGGGAGCTTGTCGCGAAAGGACAGTTTCAGGATGTGTTTGGAACGGTGCGGCGCAGATTTGACGTGGCGATTGAAGGGCGTTGGGACGGTGAGATCCTGACGCTTATCGAGGATTTCGTTTACGAGGATGGGGCAACCGAGCAGCGCATTTGGTCGTTGGTCAAGACCGGTGAGGATACCTGGGAAGGAACAGCGCCGGGTGTTGAAGGGGTTGCTCGCGGGGTCGAACGTGGAGACACATTTAATTGGCGTTACACTATCGACCTGCCAGTTCCGTCGGCAGACGGAACGGTCGATACAATCAATGTGACATTCGACGATTGGATGTGGCTTTTGTCAGACGACCGATTGTTGAACCGAGCTTACGTCAAAAGGTTCGGCATCGACATCGGTGATGTGATCATCACATTCGAGAAACTCTGAGGCCTTACAGCAGTTGGCGAATTTTGAGGCGCGTGATGCGGTTGTCTTCGCGTTCGAGAATTTCGAAGCGAAACCCGTGAAACGAGAAGGTTTGTCCTTGAGACGGAATCGTCTGCGCTTCATGGATGACGAGGCCTGCAATGGTGTTGGCCTCGTCGTCAGGCAGACTCCAGTCGGTCGCACGATTGAGATCCCGGATTGTCATTGCACCATCTACGAAGACGTCTCCGCTGTCTGTGCGATGGAGTGGGTGTTCTTCGTCGATGTCGAATTCGTCGGTAATTTCGCCGACGATCTCTTCAAGAATATCTTCGAGGGTGATCAGACCTTCCAGCGCACCGTATTCGTCAACCACTAGGGCAAAGTGAGTCGAACGTCGGAGAAACTGCCGCATCTGCTCATCAAGCGCGGTCGTTTCGGGTACGAAGTAAGGCTCCATCGCGACGTCGAGAATATCGAAGCCTTTGAATGGGTCCTCGTTGTCAGCTTGTTCGCTCCGCCGAGCGTACATGGCCCGCAGAAGGTCCTTCGCGTGCATGACGCCGATGATGTTTTCTTGTTCACCGCGATACACTGGAAGGCGCGTATGAGCGGACGCAAGACAAATCTCGAGCACCTGCTCGGGTGACAGATCAGCGTCAATCATCTCGATCTGACTGCGGTGAAGCATGATTTCTTCAACCGTTCTGTCGGCGAGGTCCAGCGCCCCAAGGATACGATCGCGGTCTTCTTTTTCGACAACGCCTTCAGAGTGACCAAGCTGCAATGCCCCAGCAATTTCTTCGCGCACGGACATGATCTTACTGTCGGGATCAATGCGCACACCAAACAGTCTCAATACGCCGCGCACGATGAGGCGCACAAAACTCACGACCGGCGAAAACACCGTTACGACGAGTTGAATGGGGGCGGCGACAAGAGACGCCGCACGCTCGGCATTTGAAATGGCGTAGGTTTTTGGCAGGACTTCCGCAAAGATCAGAACCAGCGCCGTCATGAACAGAGTTGCCAAGGCAACACCACTCTCCCCAAAGAGCCGGGTGAACAGGGCGGTCGCGAGCGAAGCAGCCAGAATGTTGACGAGGTTATTGCCAAGGAGAACCGCACCGATCAGGCGCTCGCTGTCTTCCGTGATGTCCAAGGCACGCTCGGCACCCTTCGATCCTTTCTCGGCCTTTGCTTTTAGTTTCCCGCGAGATGCGGCGGTGAGCGCAGTTTCAGAGCCGGAAAAGAAACCAGACAGTATCAAAAGAGCTAGGATCGACCCGGAGGTGATCCAAAAGGCGGCATCAAGCATCTGTGAGGAGGGGTCCATGGGCCATATCAAACACGACGTCACTCGTGTTATGGAGGCGGACGCGAACGCGTTCAAGGGGCTGTCACGGGAGCAGCGCACATGAAAGTGCAGGATTTTGGTGTTTTTGAGGGGCCCTTGGTACTTTTTGGCGGGGTTTACTCCAATTTGCAGGCTCTCGAGGCGCTAATCGCGGAAGTCGGTGAACGCCCGGCCATCTGTACAGGAGACGTTGTCGCTTACTGCGCGGATGCGGCCAAATCCGTTGCCCTTATGCGCAAAAACGATTGGCCCGTTGTAGCAGGGAACTGTGAGACCCAAATCGCTGAAGGGGCCGTTGATTGTGGGTGCGGTTTCGAAGAAGGAAGCGCTTGCGACGTGCTATCTTTGGGCTGGTACCCACACGCCTTGTCGCAAGTTGATAGCGACGCACGGACCTGGATGGCAGGGTTGCCCGACATTGGCATTTTCCAACACGAAGGCTTGAGATACGGCGTTGTGCATGGCGGCGCGACCCGGAACAATCGTTTCCTATGGCCGACAAGCGCGGAAAGCGATTTTGTCGAAGAGGCCGAGGCGCTGGAGGCAATGATTGGGCAAGTCGACGGAATTGTCAGCGGGCATTCGGGTATTGGATTTCAACGTCAAGTTGGCCGTTGGCATTGGATTAACGCTGGCACCATTGGGCTGCCGCCTCACGACGGGCGGAGTGAAACCCGATATGCCGTTTTGGATCGTGAAGGAGCCACTCTTGAGCGGCTTAGTTACGACGTCGACGGAGCGAGAACTGCTATGTCAGATGTTGGGATGGTTGGGGGTTACGCAGACTCTCTTGCGTCTGGCATCTGGCCAAGTGAGGACGTTTTGCCTGAAGCCTTGCGTCGCTAGTTATCGGCCAAAGGATGGTGTTCTAGCACAAGATCGCGAAGTCGGTCTTCAAGTACATGCGTATAAATCTCTGTGGTTGCGACATCGGCGTGCCCGAGCAAAGTTTGTATTGCCCGTAGGTCTGCGCCCCTGGCCAAAAGATGGGTGGCAAAGGCGTGCCGCAATGTATGCGGCGTTACTTTCTCCGGTGATACGCCTGCTACAACCGCCAATTCCTTGATCAGCAGATAGAACCTGTGCCGTGTCAGGTGGCCAGCTTTGCTACGCGAGGGGAACAGGAATTTCGAAGCCGTGGTTCCCTTTTCCCGCTTTGCCAGTTCTTCTGTGGCATCGCGATCATCGAGCCACTTTGCGATAGCCTCTCTTGCAGGGAGCGACAGTGGCACCATACGTTCTTTCCCGCCTTTACCTCGGACGAGCAGCATCTTTGGATTTCCGCGCGCTGCTGAAACTGGGAGTGACACGAGTTCGCTGACACGCATTCCCGTCGCGTAGAGCACTTCCATCAGGCAGACATTTCGGCTTCGGTCACTTTGGCGTCCTGCCGTTGCAGCAGCGGCTAGGAGCGCGTCCACTTCTTTCTCGCTGAGCGTCTTGGGCAGCCTGTGGGCGCGTTTTGGTCCGGAGATCTTCTGGGCCGGGTTATCCGACCTCCAGCCTTCCTCAAATGAAAACCGATAGAACTGTCGAACCGCGCTCAAACGCCGGGCACGCGTTGACTGCGCCAGGCCTTGTGCCTCTAAGTCCACCAAGTAGCCTTCAACGTCACTTCGCTGGACATCCAGCAGGGTCAGTCGCTGAACTGCGCACCACTCAGAAAATGCCTTCAGGTCACGCGCATATGCCAGTTGCGTGTTTTCGGATGCATCGAGTTCGGCACGCTGAGCATCCAAAAACGTAGAAATCAGAGCGAAGTCCTTCATATCTGACTGTTCTCAAGGAGGATTTCTGCCGCCGTTCGCTGGGCCAAGGTGTCAAGCCCGACGGATTTCAGAACCGATAGCGCATCTGCCACGGCACTTGGATCTGCCTCTGCGCCAGCGGCAAGGTTTGTTATTGCCCGCAGCAAAGCTTCGCCTTTTCTGTTTTCGGATAGAAGTATCCTATAGCTTTCAGAAGGCGGAAGACTCGAAAGGCTGCGGCGGATGGCTATCGTCAACGGGTCGCCCGCGCGTATCGCGCCAGTGTTGCCTGTGAGAACCGCCAGAAGAGTGGCGTCCGCCGCGCTGCTATTCGCGTATTTCCGAGCCATATCGATGTTGTTTGAAAACAGCGCGATTTCGAATGCGGTGTGGTGGGCGGCGCGTTGAAGTTCAACACCTGCGAGGTGGGTTGCGAACCAAGGAGCCAGCGCTGCTGCGTAGCCTTGAGACGCCGCGGCATCCCATGCGTTCGACAGGGATCGGTTTATTGCCACTTCATCATTGGACTCAAAAGCTGCGTTGAGGGCTTGCAATGCCTCGACCCGATTCCAGATGCCAC
>CAYPVG010000380.1:0-2665 GCA_964414085.1 uncultured Boseongicola sp.
GTCCAATAGGGAACTGACATCCACATCCGCCAGCGCCGCCTTGTAGCCAGCACCTTCGTCCCGCGCGGCCAGCCGCTCGAGCACCGCGGCCGACCATTCGTCATAACTTTGGTCCAACAGACCAAGGTCCAGCAACCACTCGCCGGGATAATCGACAATATCGATATGGATCGTCTTTGGGCCCGAGAATCCACCCAGCAGCCCATTCGATTGCACCCGCAGGGACAGGCGCAACTCGCTAATTCCAGTCGTGCCGTTCGGCCAGCTTGGTGAAGCGCCGGTCAGCTGTCCCAGATGGGACTCGTAATCAAAGCGCGGAACGGTGTCGTCTGGCTGCGGCTGCAACCACGCTGTCTTGATCCGCCCATCCGCCGCAGCTCGAAGCGCTGGCATCCGGCCCTGTGCAATAAGGTTGGCCACCAGCGATGTGATGAACACGGTTTTGCCGGCACGGCTCAGACCCGTGACACCCAATCGGATCACCGGCTCGAAAAATGCCTCGCTGACAGTGTTCACGGTCGTCTCGACGCCCCGCGTCAGCCCATCCGCTATATCGCCAATGATCAAGCTTCACCCTTTCGTTACCGGCCACAAGATAAGAACGGCTGGGTCCAAGTGCCAGATGTGCGGCAACAATTGCACTTGGCCACACAAGCGGTTACCCCGCTGCCATGCCACGTTTCGCCTTCAAAATCGAATACAACGGCCAGCCCTTTTCAGGCTGGCAAAGGCAAGCTGACCAGCCTTCGGTCCAAGGCGCGGTCGAGCAGGCCCTTGCATCGCTTGAAACGAACGTACCGTCCATTGCGGCCGCCGGACGCACCGACGCGGGCGTTCATGCTCTTGGTCAGGTCGCACACGCAGACATGAACAATGAATGGGACCCGTTTCGCCTGTCCGAGGCGCTTAATTACCATCTGAAACCAGCTCCCGTCGCAATCACTGCATGCGCACAAGTCGATGATGATTGGCATGCGCGATTTTCAGCGGTCGAACGGAATTACATCTACCGTATCGTGAACCGCCGTGCGCCTTTGGTGCACGACGCCGGACTCGCGTGGCGCGTTCAGAAACCACTCGACGCGGCCGTTATGCAAGAAGGCGCAAACCATCTGATCGGAAAGCACGACTTCACGACGTTTCGTTCGACGATGTGCCAATCAAACAGCCCCGTGAAGAGCATCGACGAAATCAACGTATCCGCGGATGGCCAATCGATAGAGATTCATGTCCGCGCACGTAGCTTCCTTCACAACCAAGTACGATCCATTGTCGGAACGCTTGAACGTGTCGGGAGCGGCTCGTGGGCACCAGCCGATGTTAAGGCCGCTCTAGAGGCCAAGGATCGCGCCGCCTGCGGTCCGGTCGCACCGCCAGACGGGCTCTATTTGTCGCGTGTTGTGTACAATCCAGACGTATTCGCCTGACTACCGTCTGATTTCGGAACAGAGCCCCAATTGAGGCTTAATCTAAGCCCAATCACCACGCGAAATGACCCTTAACGAGTCCTTAATCCGCCCCGAATCCCCGCCATACCGGTCTTCGAAAGATACTGGAGACGACTAATGAGTGAACTGCTTACCCTGTCCTACGATGGAATTGCCCTCAGCATCCTGTCCTGCCTTGTTCTGCGCGAAATCATCATGGCGACGATCCCTAGCAAGGGCTTCCGCGCTACTGCCTAATTCGCGGGCAAGTCAAACGTAAGATTGGCCCAAAGACTCTCCCAAGCCACATTGCGATCAATGTAAATCTGATCAACCGGCTCCCTCAGGACAACGGCGTCCAGCATATAGCGAGAGCCAGGATTGACCGGCACGGTCGCCTCTCCATCCTCATCCGTACGAACTGTCGAAACTGAGACGTCACCAGCTTCATTGCGCTCGTAGATCTCGATCTGCTCGTTCCGGCGCGGCTCACCCTGATACAGCAAACGCACATCAATCCCGTCAGACATGTCGTCGGTGTAAGGGTTTTCCAAAGCAACGATCTCGGTCTCAAGTCCCGCGACGAAATCTGATCCGGCGGACCCACCCACTCCAATCAACGACTTGGCGTAACGTGAATAGACCTCGCGCACGCTGTCCTTCGACAAACCTCGGGCTTCATGGGCCTCAAGCGTCCACTCGGCATCCTTGTGCACGACGAAGGCTACAAACTTCTCCCAGTCGTCCCACGTAAGCCCAAGATCGGTGGTTTCGTGCACGATAACCACCAAACCATCACCTGGTGCATCTACACGCATCGCTGGACGATCCCCAAGACGCCCTTCAACGGGAGCAACTCGCCCGTCGAAAACGTAATCAAATCGCTCAAAATTGCGCGGCAGGTATGCTTGCGAATTGCCCGCAAAGTCCTGCCCGACGATCAGTGCGGCAACGATATCGTCCGACGTCGCAACCTGATGTTTTGACGGCGCGATCCAAAATTCATGGGCCTTGGCACCAAACGAAATACATGTCAGGGAAGCGGCAAGGATTAGAGGGCGATACATGACTTTTTCCAGCTATTCATTTTCGGCGTTGAGGGTGGCTCTGTTGGCGCTTCTGTCAACCCTGATCCCAATCAACTTTGCGCAAGCCCACGAAGTTCAGCCATCAGTCGCCGACCTCACAATCGGCGAAACGGAGGTTGAGTTAGAGCTCGACTGGGTGCTTGAAGCCCC
>CAYPVG010000381.1:0-3179 GCA_964414085.1 uncultured Boseongicola sp.
TCGCGGGCGATGCGCATGTCGAGATCACCGCAATCTGGAGGATTCCAGAGGTGAACCGGCGGTAATCCGCGACTTTTTACGGCACGAGCGCTTGCGGCGATGCCTTCAGCGGTGGGTTTCACAATGTTTTGTGTCATTTCCTCTTTTGCCATTTGTCCCGCGCGCCATACTTCGTTCTATTAAGAGCATAGGATATTTGGAGCCCGTTGCCATGTCAGAAACCCCAGACTTAGTTGCCGACATCGAAGCCCTTGGGGGCAAGCTTTCTGAAGCGAAGGCGAGTATCACCAATCGGTTTATCGGGCAGGAGCGTGTCGTGGACCTCGTGCTCAGCGCGATTCTGTGTGGCGGCCATGGGCTTTTGGTTGGTCTACCCGGCCTTGGGAAGACCCGGCTGGTCGATACACTGTCTACGGTTTTGGGGCTGGACGGAAAGCGGGTACAGTTCACGCCCGACTTGATGCCGGCGGATATTCTGGGGTCGGAAGTTCTGGAGACGGGCGCGGATGGATCGCGTGCGTTCAAGTTCATTGAAGGACCGATCTTCTGTCAGCTTTTGATGGCGGACGAGGTGAACCGGGCGTCGCCTCGAACACAGTCGGCGTTGTTGCAGGCGATGCAGGAGAAGTCGGTCACCGTCGCGGGTGTGCCGCATGATCTGCCGGCACCATTCCACGTTTTGGCAACGCAGAACCCGATCGAGCAAGAAGGCACATATCCGCTGCCGGAAGCGCAGTTGGACCGGTTCCTGGTGCAGATTGATGTGCCGTATCCGGATCGTGACACGGAGCGAGACATTTTGCTGGCAACGACAGGGTCGGGTGAAGCGGAGTCGACGCGCGTATTCAGCCCGGAAGAACTGATGGCTGCGCAGGCTTTGATACGCCAGATGCCGGTCGGTGAGGCCGTGGTGGAGTTGATTCTGGATTTGGTTCGGGCCTGTCGTCCGGAAGAGCCGGGGGCCAGTGATTTGGTCCGTGAAAACGTGGGCTGGGGCCCGGGGCCGCGTGCCGCACAGGCGCTGATGCTGACGGTCCGGGCGCGGGCGTTGCTCGAAGGGCGATTGGCGCCCTCATTGGAAGATGTGGCAGCCTTGGCGACGCCGGTTCTGACGCACCGGATGGCGCTGACCTTTGCGGCGCGTGCTCGCGGTATGGAATTGAATGACGTCATCGCTCAGGTGACAGATGTGATCACCAACGGGAAAGCGGCTGCGTGAGACAACCCGCCCTCCTTCGCCAAGAGGCCGAGACGCTTGCCGGTCCGCTCCCGCCCTTGTTGGCGGCGGCGGAGCATTTGGCGGCATCGGTTATGGCGGGGGAACATGGACGCAGACGTGTCGGGCAGGGCGATCAGTTCTGGCAGTACCGTCCAAGTCATGCAGGCGATGAAGCGCGGGCGATTGATTGGCGGCGGTCGGCGCGCTCTGACGACGGGTTGTTCGTGCGCGAGAAAGAATGGCAAGCGGCGCAATCGGTAATGCTCTGGCTCGACACTGGGCAATCGATGGAGTTTGCGTCTGCCGGTGCAGTGGGTACGAAGGCGGACGAGGCGCGTAAGTTGGCGTTGGCGCTGGCTGTTTTGCTCATTCGCGGTGGCGAGCGGGTTGGGCTGACCAACGCCGGAATGCCGCCGCGCGCTGGGCAAGTGCAGTTGATGCGGCTTACGGCGTCATTGTCTGAAAGCGCGGATGCGGCTGAATATATCGCGCCCGAGTTGCGCGGCGTGCCTTCGCGGTCGCGTGCCGTGTTCATATCGGATTTCCTTGGAGACATTTCGCCGGTTGAGAAGGCGCTGACACGCGCGGCTGATCGCGGTGTGGACGGGGCGCTCGTGCAAGTGCTCGATCCTGAAGAGGAAGCCTTTCCGTTCGACGGACGCACAATATTTGAGAGTATCGGCGGGACGATGGCCCATGAGACGCTGAAGGCGGGCGATTTGCGCGACCGGTATCTTGAGCGGATGGCCCGTCGCAAAGACGAGTTGCAGGCTTTGGCGCGGGCGACAGGGTGGCAGTATTATTGCCATCACACGGACCGATCCGCTGCCAGCGCTTTGCTATGGCTCTTCAGTGCTTTGGAGCGTGTGCACTGATGTGGAGCATTGGGCCTATAGGATTTAGCGCGCCGTGGTTGCTCCTTGGCCTCTTGGCGCTGCCGATACTTTGGCTGCTTTTGCGCGCCGTGCCGCCAGCACCTATTCGTCGGCGGTTTCCCGGTGTGGCTTTGCTGCTGGGCCTAACGGATGACGAAACGCAAACCGATCGCACGCCGTGGTGGCTGTTGCTTTTAAGGATGTTGGCGGTTGCGGCTGCAATCATCGGATTTGCCGGGCCGGTTCTGAACCCGGAGATCGAGCAGGCCGGTGATGGGCCCTTGCTGATCGTGATGGATGGCACTTGGGCAGGCGCATCCGATTGGACGCGTCGCATTGAGCGCGTGGACACCGCTTTGAGCGAAGCGGCGCAGGATGGGCGCGAGAGCGCGGTTGTTGTTCTCACGGATATTGAGGCGGGTGCCCCGGCGTTTCGCGCGGCGACGAGTTGGCGCGAGGTTCTGCCGGGTCTTGAGGCTGCGCCTTGGGCCCCGGACGAAACGCAGGTTGTTGAATGGTTGGACGGTCTGGAGGGGTCGTTCGATACGTTCTGGCTGTCGGATGGTTTGGAGTACGACTGGAGGTCGGGTGTTCTGGCGGGGCTTCAGCAGGCCGGGTCTGTGTCTGTGTTCGAGGCTCAACGATCAGTGTTCGGGCTGCGGCCCGCAAGGTATCAGGATGGCGCCATTCTAATCGAGGCGATGCGAAGCCGGACGACGGGTCCTTCTGAAGTGACGGTCGTTGGTCACGGGCTGGACCCTGCAGGAACGCCGCGCGAGCTTGCCAGTGGTAATCTTGTTTTTGAGCCGGGCGAAGCGATTGCACAGATTTCATTGTCTCTGCCACCTGAGTTGCGCAATCGGATTACGCGGTTCGAATTGGCCGGGCAGCGTACGGCGGGTGCCGTGAGCTTGACGGATGACGGTTTACGGCGTCGCGAAGTGGCTTTGCTGGCAGCGCGGGACGAGCGGGAAGGCCTCCAGCTTTTGACGCCGACGCACTATCTGGAGCAAGCGCTTACACCGAATGCTGACCTTCTGGACGGTGAGATTTCGAACATCGTTCTGGCGAACCCGGATGTGATC
>CAYPVG010000382.1:0-7918 GCA_964414085.1 uncultured Boseongicola sp.
GACGTTCATCGCCGACGGGACGCAGTTCTCGCATTGGGAGAGGCGCGCGATATCGTCGAGAAGGGCGCTTCGATCGAGTTGCGCGAAAAGGCGATCGCGGCCAACAAGCTGTCGCCCGATTTGGTCCCAGCGGCTGTGATGGCGTCGGATGCCTACGTCGCAGACGGCAAACCGCGATACGCCACGCGCGTCATTCGAAAGGCCTGGGAAGTCGCGCCGCATCCTGATCTTGCTGCGGCCTTTGCACGTATCGAGCCAGACGAAAACGCCGGGCGTCGGATTGCGAGATTCACTGTGCTGACAAACATGCATCGTGATCACCCAGAGACCCGTCTACTTGAGGCTGAACTTCAGATTGCGGCTGAAGATTTCCCGGCGGCGCGTAAGGCGCTGGGCGACATTGTAGAGACCGACCCAACAGCGCGGAGCCTGACCATTATGGCAGCGATCGAGCGCGGGTCTGGTTCCGATGATGCGATCGTCAAGGGCTGGCTTGCGCGTGCTCTGACCGCACCGCGTGATCCACAATGGGTTTGTGAGAAGTGTCAGACGGTTCATGGTACTTGGTCGCCGGTGTGTGACAATTGCGATAGCTTCGACACCTTGGCGTGGCAGCGGCCCCCGGAAGGGTCTTCTTCTATGGTGACGAGCGCCGAGATGCTGCCTCTTATTGTTGGCCAGATTTCATCTACTGACGTCGAAGACTTGGAGGCTGACGTTGAGGCCGTTGAAGCTGACGCAGATGCTTTGGATACAGTAGAAGCCATTGAGTTGCCCGACACTGACGGAGCAACGTCAACTGCGAATGCAGATGCTCCACCCGCAGACTTTGTTATCAATGATGACACCGAAGATACTGACGAGTCGGATCGCAAAAAAGACGCGACTTAGATCTATCCTTTGCGTGGAATCCTTGCTAACAGGCGCGCCGGAAAGCCGCTGTAGCTCAGATGGTAGAGCACGTCATTCGTAATGATGGGGTCGGGGGTTCGAGTCCCTTCAGCGGCACCAGTTCTTCAAACAAACAAGTCCAAAGACATTCCATTGGCCGTGTGGGTTCAAATAGCGTCAGGCGCATCTACAACCGTTGGGAGCATACTAAAGGGTATCGAGAAGCAGCGTGTTATTATCCTAATCGAGCGCCTTCCTGATCAAACCGATACATCCGTTCCGGCGCGTATCCGAAGCGAATGTCGGTGCCCTCCTCGACGTCGTGCTGACCGAACAGCCGCGCCGTGATCTGATGGCTATTCAATCGCGCCACGACGTTTGTATCGCCGCCTAACTGTTCGACATGCATGACCGTCGCGTTCAAAGCTCCATCGTCGGCAACAAACAAGTCCTCCGGTCGAATACCGATTGTGTGGTTGTTCCCTTCACCGACCAGGTCGGCGTTGAAGAAATTCATCGACGGAGAACCGAGGAACCCGGCAACGAACTGGTTGGCAGGGTTGTTGTAGAGCTCCATCGGGCTGCCGATTTGCTCCACACGCCCGTCGCGCAGGACAACAATCTTGTCGGCCAGCGTCATCGCTTCGGTCTGGTCGTGGGTGACATAGATCATAGAGGCACTGAGCTGGCGGTGCAGGTTGGCAATCTCGATCCGTGTGTTCATCCGCAGCGCCGCGTCGAGGTTGGACAGCGGTTCGTCAAAGAGGAACAGCTTCGGCTCACGCACGATAGCGCGCCCAATGGCCACCCTTTGGCGCTGACCGCCAGACAATTCCGACGGGTAGCGTTCAAGGTACTCGCTCAGATTCAACATCTGGGCGGCCTTGTTCACGCGCTCGGCGATCACGTCTTTGCTCTGGCCTTCCTGCTTGAGCGCCAGCGACATGTTTCCACGCACGTTGAGGTGTGGATAGAGCGCATAGCTCTGGAACACCATGGCAATGCCGCGCTTTGAAGGCGGGGCATAGTTAACCACCTCATCGCCGATCTTGACCTCGCCCGAGGTCGCGTCCTCCAGCCCGGCGATCACGCGCAAAAGCGTGGACTTGCCGCAGCCAGAGGGGCCAACGAAGACGACAAATTCGCCGTCCTCCACGTCCAGGCTGATGTCCTTTAAGACATGCACTTTGCCGAACGACTTATTCACATTGGTCAAGGAAAGAGCGGTCATTTTGCAGACTCCTCAAGTGAAATGGGTTGGCCGCTGCGAATGCTCTCGTCGGCGGCAAGACAGATGGCGAGCGACTGAACGGCGTCGCTCATATGGCGGGTGAGGTCGATATCCTCGGTGATGGCGCGCAGAACAAAGGCCTGTTCGGCGTCGCATAGTTCCTGATGTCCGGGCTCTCCGGGCATCTCGATGATGCGGTCGCCGCCGGGACGGTGGACAAGGATGCCACCCACCTTGGTGTGCCCGTCGATGTCGGACGAGGCGCCTTTGTTGCCTTCGGTGATCGAGACGGAGCCGTTGGGCGAGCCGATGTCTTTTACGAAGAACGCAGTTTCGGACATCATTGGGCCCCAGCCGGCCTCGTACCATCCGACCGAGCCGTCAGCGAAGACAACTTGGAACTGACCGTAATTGTACATGTCCTCGGCAATGTCGTCCGACAGCCTGAGGCCCATGCCATGCACTCGGATCGGCAAGGCGTCCGTGATCTGGCACATCACATCGACGTAATGCACGCCACAATCGACGATCGGGCTGGTGGTCTGCATCAGCGCCTTGTGGGTCTCCCATTCGTCACCGCTTGACTGCTGGTTGAGGTTCAGCCGGAAGACGTATGGCCCACCTAGCCCGCGGGCTTCTTCGATCAGGCGCATCCATGAGGGGTGATGGCGCAAAATGTATCCCACGACCAACTTACGGCCCGTTTTCTGAGCCGTCTCTACCACGCGCTTTGCGTCGGCAACGGTCGTTGCCAAAGGTTTTTCAACGAAGACGTGGGCACCGGTTTCCATCGCCAAGCAGGCATAATCAGCGTGGCTGTCAGAATAGGTGGCGATCACCACCAATTCCGGGCTCGTCGCCAGACCCTCTTCAAAGGTGCTAAAGAGGGGATAGCCTTCAAGCTCCTTCGGCAGCTCCACCGGCGACCGATTTACGAGGCCCACGACCTCCGAACCAACGAGCTTGTGGTGAGCCAGCGCATGGCTGACGCCCATGTTTCCCAATCCCGCAATCAGCACCCGGGTCATTTTACTGCTCCCGATGTGATGCCGCGGATCAATTGCCGCGAGAAGATTACGTAAAGGACCAGCACTGGCAGGATCGCCATCGAAAGGGCAGAGAGTACCGCGTTCCAGTCGGTCACGAACTGTCCGATGAACACTTGGCTGCCGAGCGTTAGTGTCTTGGTCTCTTCTGCAGGGGCAAGGATCAACGGGAACCAGAGGTCATTCCAGATCGGGATCATGTTGAAGACCGCGACCGTTGCCATGGCGGGCCGTACCAGCGGTAGGACCAGGCGGAAGAAGATTGTGTATTCCGACAGACCGTCCACGCGGCCTGCGTCTTTCAGGTCATCCGACACCTGCCGCATGAACTCGCTGAGTATGAACACCGCTAGAGGTAGACCTTGGGCGGTATAAACAAGGATCAGGGCCCAAAGCGTATTTACCAGCCCGGTAGCCACCATCATTTCAAGAATGGCCACGGTGCCGATCCGAATTGGGATCATGATCCCCAGCGCCAGATATAGCCCCATCCAAAGGTTGCCTTTGAACCGGTACTCGGCCAGCGCGAAAGCGGCCATGGCCCCGAACAGCAGGACGAAGAACAGCGAGGCGACCGTGACGATCATAGAGTTCTGGAAGTAGAGGAAGAAGTCTCCCTGCTTCATCACTGTCTGATAACCGATCAACGAGAAGCTCTCGGCGTCTGGCATTGCCAGCGGCTCACGGAAGATCGCTTTGCGGGTCTTGAAGCTGTTGATCAAGATCACGAAGACCGGGAACAGAGCGATCAGCGTGTAGATAATCAGCGCCCCGTGCATGGCGGTCGCGTTGAAGGGATTTGTGCGTGCCTTGTTCATGACCTGACCTCAGAGCTGGTAGCGGCGCATCCGGGTCTGGATGCCGAAGAGATAGATGCAGACACCGACAAGAATGATGGCGAACATCGCTCCTGCAATTGCAGACCCCATATGCGGATCACCCAGTTGCAGCTGGAAGCCGAAGAAGGTGCGGTACATGAGGGTGCCGAGAATGTCGGTCGAGAAATCGGGACCTGCCAGCGCGCCCTGGGCTGCGTAAATCAGGTCGAAGGCATTGAAGTTGCCCACGAATGTGAGGATCGAGATGATGCCGATGGACGGAAGGATCAGCGGCAGCTTGATTTTCCAGAATGCAGAGGCGCCCGTGATGCCGTCGATCTCGCCTGCCTCCAAGATTTCCTCGGGGATCGAGAGAAGCGCGGCGTAGATCAGCATCATGGGTATCCCGACGAACTGCCAGACCGAGATGAGAGCCAATGTCGTCAAGGCGTATTCTTCCTTGCCGAGCCAAGGGGCGAAGAGAAACTTGAGGCCCACGGCATCGAGCATGCCGGGCGCGATGCCCCAGAGAGGCGATAGGATCAGCTTCCAGGCGAAGCCCACAATCACGAAACTGAGGATCGTCGGTATAAAGATCGCCGAGCGATAGAGTGCGGCGAAACGCAGGCGCGGATGGCTCAGGATGGCGGCGAGCGCGATGCCGATCGGGTTCTGAACCAGCATGTGGATAATGAAGAACCAGAAGTTGTTACCGAGCGCGTTCCAGAACTGCTCGGCCCAGATCGGATCGAAAAAAAGCGTCCGGAAATTCTCCAGCCCAACGAAGACTCGTTCTTGTTCGACTCTGCTATACAGCGCGAGGCGCAGAGTGTTGAACAGCGGGAAGATCATCACGGCAGTGTAGACAATCACGGCGGGAGCCAGAAACACACCTATGTGCCAGCGGATGCGACGGGTCTTCATGGGAATCTCCTGTTTGGTTCCGGGCGGCAAATGCGCCACCCGGAAAAAGCAGTAAGGGAGGACTACTGCTGTGGTGCGTACCAGCTTGCGAGGCCGTTCTGCAGATCAGCGCCGAGGTCTGCTGGCGAGGATGTGCCTTTGATGGCGGCAACGGATGCGCCCCAGGTCTCGTTTTCAAGATTCGGCGTGCCACGCGACAGGATCTGGTAGGTCGAGCGGATGGTCGATTCACACTCGCCACGCCAGCCAACGAACTCCTTGGCGAGCGGATCTTCCATTTCGACAGGCGTGTTCGACAGCGGGAAGAAACCCGGCAGCGCGTTGCCAAAGATCGACGCGAACTCAGGCGAGGCGACCCAGGCCAGGAAGGTTCTTGCGGCCTCAGAGTTCTCCGAAGCGGCGTTCATGCCGATGCCAATGTCGGTGTGGTCCGAGATATAGCAGGTGTCGCCCGCGTTCTGTACCGGCGGCTTGAACGCGCCCATTTCAAAGTCAGCCTGTGCGTTGAAGCCCGAGATCTCCCAGCTGCCTGCCGGGTAGATTGCGGCACGGCCCAGCGTAAACAGATTCTGGCTGTCCGGATATGTCTGGGCTTCATAACCGTCGCCCAGATATGGGGCCCATTTTGCCAGCGTGGCATAAGGTGCAACCCAGGCGTCGTCAGTCAGTTTCTGCTCGCCCGCGATCAGCGCCAGGCGACCTTCTTCGCCCTTCCAGTAGTTCGGACCGATGTTGTTGTAGCCCATCGTGGCGGCTTCCCACTGGTCGTTGGTGCCCATCGCCATCGGGATATAGCTGCCGTCTTCCTTGATCGTCTCAAGTGCTGCAAAGAATTCGGCCTCGGTCGTCGGCACCTCGATACCCAGTTCGTCAAAGGCGTCTTTGTTATAGATGAAGCCGTGGATCACGCTGGCCATCGGCACGCAGAAGCTGGCCGAGCCATCATCCGTCTGCCAGGCCGACTTGGCCACGCCCGAAAAGTTCGACATGGCGGCGAGATCGCTGAGGTCGGTCAGGTGACCCGCGTCGTAAAGTGCCAGCGAGGCGTCGAAGGGACGGCAGGTGATCAGGTCACCAGCAGAACCGGCGTCCAATTTGGAGTTTAGCACAGCGTTGTATTCTGCAGGTGCTGACGGCGTGAATTTGACTTTGATGCCAGGGTTTGCAGCTTCGAATGCCGGGATGATTTTTTCCTGCCAGAGAACAAGGTCGTCGTTCCGCCAGCTTTCGATTGTGATGGTCACGTCTTGTGCTGCTGCACTCGTCGCGACCAAGGCCGTAGTGGCCAATGCCAAAGGTAGAGTTCTGCGTGTCATGTAGGGACCTCCCAGTTTGCAGATTTTGAGTTTAGTTTGTTAAGTTCGCCGAGTGCGGGGCGCAGGTGGCCGCCACTTTCAGCGAGGAGTGCTCCGGCCTGGGCCGTGCTTTCCGCCCCCGCAGCCAGAAGAATTGCCGTTTTGACATCGCCGCCCGCGCTTGTGAGCGCAGAAGCAGCGTCGTCTTCGGTCACCCCAGCGGCGTAGGTGACGATACCATTTGCGCGCTGTCTTAGCTTGATGTTGTCGGCCTTGAGATTGACCATCATCCCGTCATGAACATGGCCCAACTGTACCGCCATGAGTGTCGAGAGCATGTTCAACGCGATCTTCTGGGCCGTACCCGCGCCCATGCGCGTCGAGCCTGCAACGACCTCCGGTGGCGTCTCAAGAACGATAGAATGGTCCGACAATACGGAGAGTTCAGTGTTTGGGTTGTTGGAGATTCCTATCACCTTCGCGCCAGCCTCACGTGCTATTTTGACTGCCTCAATGGTGAAGGGTGTAGAGCCACTGGCTGAGACCGCGATGACCGTGTCTTGGGCGGTTATGTCACTCATTTCGCGCGCCAAAGATGCCGCGTCGTCTTCAGTGTCTCCGGGCATTTCGACACCGGCGGGCTGGCCGCCAGCCATGTGAATTCGGATTTGTGTCGGCGGAATTGAGTAAGTGCCGCCCAGTTCCAGAGCATCTGCCGCAGCCATCAAGCCCGACGAGCCGGCGGCGGCGTACCGCAATACACCGCCGGATCGGATCGTATTCGCCATCGCTTCTGCGCCGGCGCTGATGGCCTGAGCCGCCGATTGCGCCGTCTGGGCTGCTTCGGCCTGACCTTTGGCTAGAATCACCGCGGCACGCTCCAAGGGCAATGCATCAAAGCCTTTGGCATGGGGATGCAACTGTTCAGTTGTGCGCGCCGCCACGTGATTCCCTCCCTAATTCCCAACATCATACCTTTTTGATACCATTTGTCTACCATTTAATTCTTCCCGCCACAATTTTGCCACATTATCAAAGGTATCCGCGGAAGTTTTTGGGCTTTGGTTTCATTTTGATCTTTCATTATCCTAAAAGGTATTATAAAGGTATTAATATGACCCAGTTGACCGACACATCCAGTCTAGCCATCGATGGCGGCGGAACCCGCTGCCGGATTGCGCTGACAACTGAGGGCGAACCCGTGGTGGTTCAAGCTGGGCCGGTGAATGTGTCGACGGACTTCGCAGCCGCGGTCACCGAGTTGCGACGTGGACTGGAGGAGGTTGCCCGGAAGGCCGGAAAAACCCTTGAAGAACTAGTGGATGTGCCTGCGTACCTTGGACTTGCTGGGATTACCGGTCCTGAAATTGCCGACCAGTTTGCGACCTTTCTTCCGATGCGCCACACGAGAATAGAAGATGACCGCCCGGCGGCGCTGCGAGGCGCATTGGGAGACCGGGACGGCATCGTCGCGCATTGCGGCACAGGTTCGTTTGCCGCAGCGCGAATCGGCGGCAGGATAAGGCTCGCAGGTGGCTGGGGACCGGTGCTCGGCGACGAAGCCTCGGCGCAATGGGTAGGACGTCGGGCGCTCGCGCGCACTCTGGACACAGTCGATGGGTTTCTTGCTGAGACCGAACTGACGCGCAATCTGCTCGAAGAGTTTGGAGCGGCACCGGCGGTGGTTGCATTCGCGGGCACAGCTTCTCCTGC
>CAYPVG010000383.1:0-5364 GCA_964414085.1 uncultured Boseongicola sp.
GTCATGAAAAGGCGGGTGAGAGGGCTTCCCCCGGGGGCTCTGGGCAAGACCGAAAAGGTTACGTAATGGCGAATAATTCAGGCGACAGCAAAAACACGCTTTACTGCTCATTCTGCGGTAAGAGTCAGCACGAAGTCAGAAAACTAATTGCCGGCCCGACCGTGTTCATCTGCGATGAATGCGTCGAACTTTGTATGGATATTATCCGCGAAGAAACAAAGTCTGCAGGACTGAAGTCTTCCGACGGAGTGCCGAGCCCGCTCGAAATCTGTGGTGTGCTGGACGATTACGTGATCGGGCAGGCGCATGCGAAGCGTGTGCTTTCTGTTGCGATACACAATCATTACAAACGCCTGAACCACGCCGATAAGTCCGACATCGAGTTGGCGAAATCGAACATTATGCTCATCGGGCCGACAGGTTGCGGAAAAACGTTACTTGCCCAAACCTTAGCGCGCATTCTTGACGTTCCATTCACAATGGCGGATGCGACGACGTTGACCGAAGCCGGATACGTAGGTGAGGATGTTGAAAACATCATTCTGAAGCTTTTGCAGGCATCTGAGTACAACGTGGAACGTGCGCAACGCGGCATCGTCTATATCGACGAAGTCGACAAGATCACGCGGAAGTCCGACAACCCGTCGATCACACGGGACGTTTCGGGTGAGGGCGTGCAGCAAGCATTGCTGAAGATCATGGAAGGCACGGTTGCCTCTGTTCCTCCACAGGGTGGCCGTAAGCATCCGCAGCAGGAATTCCTGCAAGTCGACACGACCAATATTCTGTTTATCTGCGGTGGTGCGTTTGCCGGTCTGGACAAGATCATTGCGCAGCGCGGTAAAGGGTCTGCCATGGGCTTCGGCGCAGATGTGCGCGACCCGGATGCGAAATCGGTGGGAGAGTACTTCAAGGATCTTGAGCCTGAAGACCTGCTGAAGTTTGGTCTGATACCAGAGTTCGTTGGCCGCCTGCCGGTCATTGCGACGCTGGAAGACCTTGATGCTGATGCGCTCGTGACGATCCTAACTGAGCCGAAAAACGCGCTCGTGAAGCAGTACCAGCGCCTGTTTGAGCTTGAGGACGCGAAACTGACATTTACCGAAGATGCACTTCGGGCGATTGCTCAGCGCGCGATTGAGCGCAAGACAGGTGCGCGTGGATTGCGGTCGATCATGGAAGACATCCTGCTCGACACGATGTTTGACCTGCCCGGAATGGACAGTGTGGAAGAGGTCGTTGTGAACGAGGAAGCGGTGACGTCAGATGCAGCACCATTGATGATCCACGCTGATGCTCAAAAGGAGCCTGCCAGCGCGAGCTAGGCGTCCGGCTTCCTGCCAGTAACAACAACATGCGTGATCGTGTGAAAGAAGCGGCCTTCGGAATCGAGGGTCGTTTGTTCGTTAAGCCAGTCGTTCACGGTGTCTTCGGGTAGGTGTTTGTTTTGAATGGCAAATGCGGACATTAAGATGGTCAACATGCGCGCCATCCCATCGGCTTTCAACTGATGTTCGATAAAGGTCATTGGGCGCAATTCTTCGACGATGAGGCCCGCTGCCGCAAATAGCTGCGGTAGCTGTGCCGGTACGTCGCGATGTGCGAGGTGGTGATCCCAGCTTTCCATCATCGCAGACATGCGGGCTTCGTCAGCACTATGCCATGCCCAAGTGTCGAAATGCATATCGCCGATCGCAACGCGGCCGCCGGGTTTCAGAACGCGGGCAACTTCGGCCACTGCGGCGGCAAGGTCGGGAATGTACTCGAACACCTGAACCGATACGATCGCATCGACGCTGTTGTCGGGCAGAGGTATGGCGTCAGCAAACCCCTCATGCAGTTCAACTTGAGGCGACGTTGCGCAACGCTCTTTTGCGGACTGCAGCATGTCGGTACTTGGATCGACACCGATAACCCGACCGGTCGGGCCGACGGCATTAGCGAGTTCCTGAGAGAGAAATCCGTTCCCGCACCCCAGATCGAGAATTGTGTCGCCCACTGCTGGTCGGACCGCTTCAAAGTTCAGGCGGCGGCGTTTGACGAAATCGGCGCCGATGTAAGCAACTTCCAAAAGCGCCTTTGTCTTTTCATCGAATTCAAGCATGAGATCTGCCCCCGGGGTTCAAGCTTAACAGAATTGGCGGTCTGCCGCTAGAAACTGCAAGCACAAGCCGTTGTGCGCACTGTCCCCTCTAGACCTTCGATCTGCCTTGCGGCATACCAATGAAAACGGTCGCAAGAGGTCCGAGATGGGAATTGTTGATACGCTTCTTCGTGCAGTCACGTGGTGGAACGGGCAAACGTTTGGCACTCAGTTTTTCACGTGGCGCAAAGGCGAGCGGGTTGGCGAGGACAATCAGGGCAACGTGTTTTACCAATCCAATGACGGTGCCAAGCGCTGGGTGATTTACAATGGCGAGTGCGAGGCGAGCCGGATCGATCCAAGCTGGCATGGTTGGTTGCATCACACTTGGGATGAACCGCCGACTGAGGCACCGCTAAAGCGGAAAGACTGGGAAAAGCCGCATCTGGAGAATTTGACTGGAACGCCAGCGGCCTATGCACCTGCTGGCTCCATTCGTCGCCCGGATCCGGTTGACCGTAAAGACTATGAGGCCTGGAGCCCGGAGTAAGCTCGAGCATGTCTGAAAGCGTTGGAGAAGTTGCAGCAGGTGGCGCGGTATTGGCCGTGGCCGTCGGTTTTTTGGTTTATGCCTCTCAGTTTGGTGGCTTTGGTGGTAGTGCTGAAGCCGCAAGTTATTCAGCGTCTTTCCGGTCAGCCGAGGGCGTTCGCGTAGGCACTGACGTTCGTCTTGCTGGGGTTAAGGTCGGATCGGTTGTTGGGCTGGAGCTTGACCCAGTGACGTTCCGGGCGGACGCGTCTTTGACCGTTGATGAAGCGATCGAATTGCCAGAAGACACAGCGGTAATCATCTCATCAGAAGGTTTGCTGGGTGGCAGCTTTGTCGAGCTACTTCCCGGTGGCTCGGCTTTCAATCTCGAGCCGGGTTCCGAGATTGAGGATACCCAAAGCGCAATCAGCGTAGTGCAGCTTCTCTTGAGATTTGTGTCGGGCGGTGAGGAATGAGGCTCGCGCCTGTCGCGCTGTGCTTGTGTATCGCATCACCCGCTATTTCACAGGACACGGTGATTACTTCACCCATTGATGGATCAACGTCGATCCTGGCAGCCCCGGATGTGGCGCAAGATTCGGTTCGGGCTATTCAGGCTCCCGGGGTGCTGTTGCGTGGGCTCGACAAAGTGTCGGGCGAAGTCACTGATATAGAGCTTTCTATCGGAGAAACGGCGCCGCTTGGGCGGATCAACGTGACTTTGGGTGAGTGTCGTTACCCAGAAGACAATCCAACTGGGGAAGCCTACGCGTGGTTGGAAATTGAAGACCCGTTGCGCAGTTCAAGCGTGTTTGAAGGCTGGATGGTGGCTTCGTCGCCCGCGTTGAACGCGCTAGACCATGCCCGTTACGATGTCTGGGTCATTCGCTGCAACACGGCCTGAACGTCTGTATCTAAAGGTTGCGCGTGAAATGACGCCGGCACGGCGAGGGCCTGGGACAATTGCGCTCGATATTGGTCGCGCGGGATTTCGACAGCACCAAGGCTTGCAAGATGGGGTGTTATGAACTGCGTGTCGAAAAGCGTGAAGCCCGTGCGACGCAGGTGATCCACAAGCCAAGTCAGAGCTATTTTTGAGCCGTCTACGTCTTTTGAGAACATGCTTTCTCCAAAGAACGCTCCACCGAGCGCGATGCCGTAGACGCCGCCGACAAGTTGGTCTTCGTTCCAGACTTCGAGGGTGTGTGCATAACCTTCATTGAAGAGGGCGCGGATTAGTCGGCGGATCGTTTCGTTTATCCAAGTCTCATCGCGATCCGAACATCCGTCCAGCACGGCATCAAGATCGTGATTGAGCGTTGCGGTATAGGTACCTCTGGCCATGCGCCGTTTGAGCGACCGGGACACGTGAAACGCGTCAAGCGGCATGACCCCTCGGCTGCGCGGATCCACCCAATACAGGTCCTTTGCATCGCGAGTCTCGGCCATTGGGAAAATCCCATTGGCATAGGCTGACAAAAGCAGCTCGGGTGTGAGGCGGCGGTCACTCATCTGAAATCCTGTTGAGCACCTTGTTACATCAACAGTTATACGCCGAGTTCGTGAATTAGACCAATCTGGATTAGTCCAGTGCGTCGTCCAGCCATTTCTCCAACCAGTGGATGTTGTAGTCGCCCGTCTGGACGGCGTCCTGTGCAAGTAACGCATCAAAGAGCGGGATCGTGGTGTCGATACCGTCGATGATAAGTTCCGACAGAGCTCGGGACAAACGTGCTAGCGCTTCGGGCCGGTCACGACCGTATACGATCAGTTTGCCAATCAGGCTGTCGTAATAGGGCGGGATTGAATAGCCGTCGTAGAGCGCCGAATCCATGCGGACGCCAAGACCGCCAGGGGCGTGGTACTGCGAGATGCGTCCTGGAGACGGCGAGAAGTTTGGAAGCTTCTCGGCGTTCAGACGAATTTCGATGGCGTGGCCCTCGACTTTTAGGTCTTCTTGTTTGAACTCCATCGGCAGGCCGGCTGCGACGCGGATTTGTTCGCGGACGAGATCAACGCCGAATACCGCTTCGGTCACCGGGTGTTCGACCTGAAGACGAGTGTTCATTTCGATAAAGTAGAACTCTCCGTCCTCATAGAGAAACTCGATAGTGCCCGCGCCGATGTAGTTGATGCTCGCAACCGCGTCGGCGCAAATCTTACCGATTTTTGCGCGCTCTTCCGCGGTGATGGACGGGCCTGGAGCCTCTTCAAAGACTTTCTGGTGACGACGTTGCAAGGAACAATCACGCTCGCCAAGGTGAACGGCGTTTCCTTTGCCGTCTCCAAACACCTGAATCTCGATGTGACGAGGTTTTCCAAGGTATTTTTCGATGTAGACTTCGTCGTTGCCAAAAGCGGACTTTGCTTCGGAACGCGCGGTACTGAAGGCCGTGTCGATATCGTCGGCGGATGTTGCGAGCTTCATGCCGCGGCCGCCGCCGCCCGCCGTGGCTTTTACGATGACCGGATAGCCAAACTCCTCGCCGATACGGCGGGCCTCCTCGACGGACGCGACGCCGCCATCAGAGCCGGGGACGACCGGAATGCCGAGACGTTTGGCGGTTTCCTTCGCGGTGATCTTGTCGCCCATGACACGGATGTGTTCGGCGGAAGGGCCAATGAATGTGATCTCGTGATCTTCGACGATCTGCACGAAAGCCGCGTTTTCAGACAGGAAACCGTACCCGGGGTGGATGGCTTGTGCGCCTGTGATTTCGCAGGCCGAAATGATGGCTGGCACAGACAAGTA
>CAYPVG010000384.1:0-3134 GCA_964414085.1 uncultured Boseongicola sp.
CACTCAATTCTGGGGAAACCAAACCAACAAAGCGGCGACATTAGTCGAACAACTCGTGGCAGAGTTCCAAAGCATCGACCAAAGTGTCTACTTCGCTCTCGGTGTTATAGAGCCCAAAGCTCGCGCGGCATGTCGCGCTGACCCCAAGATGCGTCATAAGAGGACCGGCGCAGTGGTGCCCTGCCCGAACGGCAACGCCTTTTTTGTCCAGCACCGTCGAAATGTCGTGCGCATGGGCGGCGCCATTTAGCGTAAACGAGAAGATCGCTGCCTTGTCCGCCGTTGTTCCCTGCACGTTCAACCAGTTTAGGCCGTCGAGTCGCTGACGCGCGTAATCGCGCAGCCGATCTTCGTGCGTGGCAATTTCCGACATGCCGAGCGACATCATGTACTCAAGCGCAACACCAAGGCCGATTTGCTGCACAATCCCCGGCGTTCCAGCTTCGAATTTCATCGGCGGATCGTTCCAGGTGATCGAGTCTTTGTGGACCTCGCGGATCATATCCCCGCCGCCCATGAATGGGCGCATCTCTGCCTGTCTATCCTGACGGATATAGATCGCACCGGAGCCGCTTGGTCCGTAAAGCTTGTGGCCCGTGATTGCGTAGAAGTCGCAACCGATATCCTGAACGTCCACCGGCATATGGACCGCCGCTTGAGACCCATCAACAAGCACCGGAACGCCTTGGGCGTGGGCGCCCGCGGCAATTGCTTTCACATCGACCCGGGTGCCCAGGACGTTAGACAGATGTGTTACTGCGATGAGTTTGGTGCGTGGCGTGATGGCATCCAGTACTTTTTGCGGATCGAGCGCTCCGGTTTCATCCACATCGACCCAAACGAGCTTCACCCCCTGACGTTCCCGCAAGAAATGCCAAGGCACGATATTCGCATGGTGTTCCATCACGGACAAAATGATCTCGTCACCGGCTTCCATGCGCGGCATGGCCCAACCGTAAGCGACGAGGTTTATCCCCTCGGTCGTGCCGGTGTTCATGACAATCTCTTCTTCTGACACAGAATTGAGGAAGCGTTGAACCGTGCCGCGCACCGCCTCGTACTTCTCGGTTGCCAGGTTCGACAGGTAGTGGAGACCGCGGTGTACGTTTGAGTATTCTTCGGCGTAAGCACGCGTCACTGCGTCGATCACGACTTGCGGCTTTTGCGCGGACGCACCGTTGTCGAGGTACACGAGCGGCTTGCCGTTCACTTCGCGCGAGAGAATTGGAAAATCTGCGCGAACTTTATCGACGTCGTACATCAAGCAAAGCCTCCGGCCATGAATTGAACCCCAAGAAGGGACATTGCGAATACTAAAATCAACGCCACGCCAAGGGACGCAAACAGCAGCACACCAAATGCTCTCCATAGCGACGTAAAGCCGTGGAGTGCGGCGATAAAGTTGAGATTGATCCAGAACGTCAGGACAATCACAGCAATCGAGAAAACGCCGGCCAAAGGTGTCAGGAAGAGAAAGATCACAAATTCGACGAGCTGCGCCGCGAAAACGATCCCTTGGAGAAATACTGTCAGAAGCAGGGTTTCTTCGAAGCTTCCGGTTCCGTCCAACGCGCCGCCAATTTTCCAGACCAGGAATACTGAGGCGGCCCCTGCAAGCGCAGACGTAAACGCCAATGAGAGTGGACCGACCAAAGCCGCCTCTCCGCCTGTACTCTGACCGCCGGAAAGAGACGTGAGGATCACCGTTAGACAGACCAACGCACCAAATGCGGGCCACAACGCCGCTGACGGAACGCCCAATGACATCAGCGTGTTCGCCGCTTCCCGGGGCTCACGAATGGCTTGCGCCGCAACTGGAAGAAAGATGTTCAGCATGATGCTACCCCTGCCCGACCGCAGGCTCTTTCGAAATTTCAACTATACCCGCTGCCCAAAACACGAGAAACGCGCCAAGTGCAACGATACCGATCAGCGTTGTTCCGCCGCTGTCACCGACAAACCCATTCATAAGCCCCGAAAGAAGCCACAATGGTGCCGCCGCCAGGAGCGCCCAAAAGAGCGCAACGCGGGACTTATATCCAGTGGAACCGCGTCCAAGGAGCTTCAAAATCCAGTGAACTGCAAGAGCCAGGCAGTAAAAGAACAAAGGCGCGACCAGCACCCAACCGAAGAGCGCGCCGGCCATGAGTGCGTTGAGCTCAATCGACGAATCAAGAAAGGCTTCCCGTGACAGACGCGGCCATTGAGCCACGAAAATAAGGAAGCAAGCCCCCATAAGAATGGCGAGCGCGCGGTCTTCCCGCTCGGTCGCGCCAAAGCGACGTCTGACGACCTCGCGCGGGGCACGGTAGGTTCGCACGATATCCAGCGCGATGCTCAATGTCGTGCGTCCTTAGGAAGACCGGCGGCGTTGCAGCCAGCCTTCGAGACGACCAAGAATATCAGCCGCGATGTCTTCATCCTCGATCTCGTCGATGGCCTCGGCCAGGAATGCCAGAACCAGCAGGTCTTGTGCCTCTCCAGTGGGGACGCCACGCGAGCGTAGATAAAACAGCGCATCTTCGTCTATTGCGCCGCTTGTCGAGCCATGAGAACACGCGACGTCGTCAGCGTAGATCTCAAGTTCTGGCTTTGCGAGAAATTGCGCGTCTTCGTCGAGTAAAAGCGACTGGCTGATCTGATAGCCATCGGTCTTTTGGGCGCCTTCTTTCACAAGGATCTTGCCTTGGAACGTCCCGACCGCACCATTGCGCAGCACCTTTTTGAACACCTGACGGCTTTCACAGTTCACCGCATCATGCGTGATGAACACCGTGTCGTCGTGGTGAAAATTACCGTCGCCAACGGCGGCTCCCGCAATATGTGCCACCGAATTGTCGCCCATGATTTCAATGACGGCTTCGTTACGTGTGAGACGCCCGTTTGCGGTCAGAGTAAATGACTTGAACGTGCTTTCTTCGCCGAGGCGTGCGAAAATATGCGTGACAGCATGACGTTCGTGATCGCGACCCTGCGCACGGACGTGGTGGAACGCTCCGCCGTCGGCCACGTCAACTTCCATGCATTTATTAAATCGCGCCGCAGCCGGTCCGTTTTCGAGAACGGTCAGGTCGGCACCCTTTTCTACCCGGATCACGAAATGGAGGATGGCGTCACTGGTTGTCTCCTCATGG
>CAYPVG010000385.1:0-5712 GCA_964414085.1 uncultured Boseongicola sp.
GATCATCCCGGTGTTCCTGCCTATTGTGCAACGTCTTCCAATCGAAGAGATCGGTCTTATCGGAGAACTGCAGCCTAAATATCTCGCGGTTTGGTTCGGGGTCTTGTTCTGTATGAACATGCAGGTGAGCTTCCTCAGTCCACCATTCGGGCCAGCGGCGTTTTATCTGAAATCTGTCGCACCGCCACACATCTCGCTGACTGATATTTTCAAGGGTTTCTTGCCATTCATCTGCATCCAGATCCTCGCACTTTCCGTGCTACTGATCTGGCCGCCGATAGTGGAAGTGCTTCTGAAATAGCCGCGCAGATCCCTTTGGAAATCGTTATCCCGCGATCTCGACGAGATCGCGGGAGCACCCCTTGAAGCGTCTAAGAGCAAGTAGATGATGAAACAGTTTTTGCAGCTTGATCCGTCGGACAACGTCGCAACCGCCATTCAACAAGTAGCCGCCGGCGTCGAAGGTGCGCTTGAGACCATTCCGCGCGGGCAGAAGATGGCTGTTTCATCAATTAGCAAAGGAGCAGAGGTCAGGAAGTACGCAAATCTGATTGGATATGCAGCCGAGGACATTCCGGCAGGTGCTCTCGTTCATTCGCACAATCTTGAGTATCGGAACATAAGTCGGCCCTACGAGTTCTCAACGAACCTAAGGGATGTTCCCGAACCCGTTACACAAGACACCTTCCTCGGGTACAAGCGCCCGAACGGCAGCGTGGGAACCCGAAATTACGTAGCCGTTTTGACGTCCGTGAATTGCTCGGCGACTGCTGCGCGTCGCATTGCCGAGCACTTTACGCCTGAACGGCTGGCGAAATACCCCAACGTTGATGGAGTGTCCGCTTTTGTGCATGGGACTGGCTGCGGGATGGCGGATGCCGGAGATGGGTTCGAAGCACTGCAACGCGTCATGTGGGGATACGCGCGCAACCCAAACATCGGTGGCGTCCTCATGGCCGGACTGGGATGTGAGACAAATCAGATTGATTGGCTGGTGGAGGCATTTGGACTTACTCCGGGACCGCTTTTCCAATCAATGAACATCCAAGACGTGGGCGGCCTGAGCCGCACGATTGAAACCGGAATCGCGAAAATCGAAGAGATGCTTCCACTGGTCAACGATGTGAAGCGTGAACCCTGCCCTGCCTCTGCTTTGATGGTGGCCTTGCAATGCGGCGGATCAGACGCCTGGTCGGGCATCACCGCGAACCCCGCACTTGGGCATGCTTGCGATCTTTTGGTCGCGCAAGGCGGTACTGGAGTGTTGGCCGAAACACCCGAGATTTACGGAGCCGAGCACTTGTTGACGGCGCGCGCGCGCACGCAGGCGATTGGTGAGCAGTTGATCGAACGTATCCGCTGGTGGGAAGACTATACAGAACGCAACAAGGGCGTGATGGACAACAATCCTACTCCTGGGAACAAGAAGGGCGGTTTGACGACGATTCTGGAGAAGTCACTTGGCGCGTCGGCAAAGGGCGGTACTACACCGCTGACAGGCGTCTACAAATACGCCGAGCAAGTCCGTGCCCGCGGATTCACCTTCATGGACAGCCCGGGATACGATCCCGCCAGCGTTACTGGCCAAATAGCAGGTGGGTGCAATCTTGTCTGCTTCACGACAGGTCGCGGTTCTGCGTTTGGATCGAAGCCCTCCCCGACGATCAAGGTCGCCACAAATACGCGCATGTATGAACGCATGACGGATGACATGGACATCAATGCGGGCGACATCCTCGATAGTGGTGTGTCGGTCGAGGAAAAGGGGCGCCAGATTTACGAAACATTCCTTAGGGTGGCATCGGGTGAGGTGACGAAATCGGAGGCGCAGGGGCTCGGAGATTACGAGTTCGTACCTTGGCAAATCGGAGCTGTGATGTGAGCGCGGAGAAAGTCCTAAAGATTGGGCTGATTGGCGACCATATAGGGCAGTCGCGCTTTTCGGCGGCGATGAATATTCTCTGCGAACTGCACAGCTTGACATTGGATTTCACGCCCATTGATACCGGCGAGATCGATGGTTTCGATTTCGATGCGAAGGTCGATGAGATCATCGCCGACGGTTGGACAGGGGTTACTATTACGCACCCCTATAAAGTCGCTGCGCGCAAACGGGCGGCGGAAGGAATGAGCGCGAACGTCTCGCATCTAACATCCTGTAATATTTTGAAGTTTCGCGCTGAAATAGTTGGCTTCAACACAGACTACACCGGATTTTTGGGAGCTTGGCGAGCGAACATGGGTGAAACCCGGCCCGGCCGAGTTGCCGTCGCGGGCGCTGGCGGGGTTGCAGGCGCTTTGGTGCCTGCATTAGTTTCACTTGGGGCCGAGGACATTGCAATCTGGGACCCGGTATTCGAGCGCGCAAAGCAAATGGCTGAACGCGCAGGCGGACCAGTTCGCGCAATTGACTTGGAGAGTGCCAACTCCGCGATTTTGGCCGCAGATGGTTTGGTCAATGCATCGGCTTTGGGGATGGGCGGCGACCGCCGATCAGCATTTCCAGCTGAGTCACTTGGATCACAGACGTGGGCATTCGACGCCGTTTACACACCGACAGACACGCCTTTTCTCGTCGCGGCCAACGCGGCCGGCCTTAAGGTGATCTCCGGGTTTGATTTGTTTCGCCACATGATCCTTGGATCATTCGAGGCCTACACAGGTGTGTCGCCCGATCCCTCTGTGGCTTGGTCGAAGATAGATGAGCTGAGGCCGGCGTAGCATGGGAACGCTACCAAAAGTTGCGGTTATCGGACGTGGCCTGATGGGCAGCGCGGCTGCAAAGTACTTGGCCCGGGCTGGTCTGGAGCCGACTGTTATCGGCCCGGAAGAACCGAAAGTGAAATCCGATCACCGTGGGGTGTTTGGCAGTCACTACGACGAAGGGCGCATCACGCGAAAAAACGCCACAGATCCGTACTGGGCAGAGGCTTCAATCGCCTCTATCGCAAGATATGCGGAGATCGAGCGTGTCTCCGGCATTCGCTTCTTTTCACCGGTCGGAGCTTTGATGGCAGGGGAAGACTCAGGTCCATTTTTGGGTCAGGCCCGGGAAGTTGCTGCAGAGTTCCGTGTGGACTGCGAAGATCACAATCGAGATGGCCTCGCCCACCAGATCCCAAGCCTCAATTTGCCAGAAGGTTGGAGCGCTCTTTGGGAGCGGAGCGACAGCGGGCACTTGTCTCCGCGAAGACTGGTCGAGGCGCAAACGAAAATCGCTGACGCGTCTGGCGCCAAGTTCGTTTCCGCTCCCGCCGCAGGCATCGAAGAGGCATCGAGTGAAGTAAGCGTACTTGTCGGCGAAGAGGCTCGTGCTTTCGACTTTGTACTCGTTGCAGCAGGCGGCATGACGGATCACGTATTGGGGCGTGAACCAAAGTATCGCGTCTGTGGGCGGACAGTTACCTTCTTCGAGTTGTCAGAGAGCGAAGCGGAGGCGCATAGCAACTTGCCTTCGCTGGTCATGGGGACAGACGAGGGACACTATTTGCTCCCTCCTATCCGATACCCGGATGGCAAGGTGTATATGAAACTGGGCGGTGACCCGGACGATTTGATCCTGATTTCACCGGAAGAAATTGGGAACTGGTTTCGAACCGGCGGCAGAGAGACGGCGCGAGAACATCAGGAAGCCTGGTTTAGATCGCTTTTCCCAGATGTTTCTGTCGAAAGCATCAGCACTGCGGCTTGCATGACAACTTGGACGAATGATCTGCGCCCCGAAATCTGCTCGCTGTCAGAGCGAGTGCATGTCGTCTCGGCCGGGAACGGTGCGGGCGCAAAATGCTCGGACGAACTTGGCCGACGCGGCGCAGCGTTGATCACAGAATTGCTTGAGAAGGAATTGTAAGATGACGAAACCTAAAATTGGATTCATCGGACTTGGTCTTATGGGCTCGGCCATGGTTGAGCGTTTGCAAGCTTGTGGCTACGGCGTCACCGTAACGGCCAACAGGTCGCGCCCGAATATTGATGCGGCTATCGCACGTGGTGCAACAGAAGTCGCAACGTCACGAGAGGTCGCTGAGGCAAGCGATATCGTCATGCTGTGCATGGATACGTCGCAAAGCGTCGAAGGGCGAATGCGCGGAGGTGATGGCGTCATCGCCGGTCTTTCAGCTGGAAATGTGGTCATCGATTTTGGCACGTCGCTTCCCGCCTCAACTCGCATTCTTGGGGAGGAAGTTGCTCAAGTTGGCGGGTCCTATCTGGACGCGCCCCTTGGCCGGACGCCACTTCATGCAAAGGATGGTCTGCTGAACATTATGGGGTCTGGTGACAAGGACGCCTACGATCGCGTTAAACCAGTCCTCGACGACCTAGGAGAAAATGTCTTCCACTTGGGTGAACTAGGCGCGGGGCACACAATAAAACTTATCAACAACTTTTTCGCGATGACGACGGCGAACGCGATGTCAGAGGCTTTTGCGATGGCCGATGTCATGGGTGTGGATCGGCAGAACGTCTACGACGTCATGGCTGCCGGACCGCTCCGGTCCGGCATGATGGATTTCGTAAAGGCCTATGCCTTGGACGGGGACCCAATGCAGCTTGCCTTTGCTGTCAAAAATGGTGCGAAAGACGTCGGTTACTATGTGCAAATGGCGAAGGATGCAGGTGCCGAAAGCATTATGTCCCAATGCGCATTGACCGGGCTGAAAGCAGCAATGAAAGATGGTCGATCCGACGATATGGTTCCACAGATGGTCGACTTTTACTCAAAGCGCTACAAAGGCTGAACGATGCGCGTCGCATGTATCGGCGAGGCCATGATCGAAATGTCGCTCGAGGGCGACTTTGCAAGTCTTGGTGTCGCCGGTGACACGCTCAACACTGCTGTATACCTGAAAAGATCTTCGTCAGAATTAGATGTGGATTACATCACACGGCTTGGCACAGATCCGTTTTCTGATCGCATTAAGAGCTTCATAGAAAGTGAGAAAATTGGAACCGGCAGTATCGGGATTGTCCCAAATGCCGTTCCGGGGCTTTACGCGATAACCCTATCTGAAGATGGCGAAAGGTCGTTCACGTATTGGCGTGACTCATCAGCAGCGAGAAGTCTGTTTGACGACTCGGACTTCGGGACGCTCGAAAGTTATGATGCGATCTATCTGTCTGGGATCACAATGGCGATCCTGCCTCACGAAGTGCGATTACGTCTGATCAAATATCTTCGTGCGTTCAAAGGTAGGGTCGCGTTTGACAGCAACTACCGCGCAAATCTTTGGCCGCAGTCTGACGCGCAAGCAGTGATTTCTGCCATGTGGGAGGTCTGCGATATTGCCCTACCTTCGATCGATGATGAAATGTCATTGTTCGACGAAACAGCCGCACAGGTGGAGGCGCGTTGCCGGGATATCTCGGGAATAGGGGCACTAAAGCGAGGCTCTTCTGGGCCGATGTCAATTGGAGAGGATGTCATTCAAGACTATGCCGCCGCTCCGCGCGTCATCGACACTACTGCCGCCGGAGACAGCTTTAACGGCGGATATCTGGCAGCACTTCTTACGGGATCTACGCAAGCTGAAGCATTAATGGCCGGACATAACCTTGCCTCTCGCGTTGTCGGAGAGCGCGGCGCGATTATCCCGAAATAACTTCGGCGAGGTCTCCCGCTCCGACGAGCGACAGTATCGCCAATACAGGGTCGTCTTCCTCCGCGGCGATAGCCAGATCGGTCGACCTTGGATCTTGGAGGGGAGTACCGTT
>CAYPVG010000386.1:0-2636 GCA_964414085.1 uncultured Boseongicola sp.
GCATCGCCGCTGCCGTGATCGGCGCGCTGAACTTCGCGGACTTCGCGATGTCGAGCACAATGCCGAGATCTTTGGGCCAGATGTTGATTGAGCTGTGGGGGGTGTAGTCACCCGCAACGATATGAGGAGCGCGGTTTTCAAGCATCCAGCTTGTCCCGGCGCATTTGGAAATCACGTCAACGAATGCCTCAGGAGATACGCCTTGTGTCATGCCAAAGGTGATTGCTTCGGCCATGGTTGCAATGTGGACGCCCGCCAGAAGCTGGTTCACAGCTTTCATGGCAGAGCCCGCACCTGCTGTTTCGCCGAGTTCGAATACCGTCTCGGCCATTGCATCGAGGGCAGGGCGGGCTGCAGCAAATGCTTCGGGCGTCCCCGACGCCATTATCGACAGTTGGCCGTTGGCAGCTTTCACCGAGCCGCCTGAAATCGGGGCGTCAAGGTAATGAACTCCAACTTCAGCGCATCGCCCTTCCATCAGTCGTGCAAACTCTGGTGGGACCGTGGCGCACGAAACCACGACTGCACCCGCGCTCAAGTTCTTAACGATACCTGCTTTGCCAAACAGAACATCTTCAGTCTGCTCGGCGTTCAACACCGCCACAACAACGGCGTTAAGGTCAGGGGCGACATGTGAAAGATCACCCGATGAGCCTCCCTCAGCTTGGAATGCGGACATCTGCTTGGGCGAAATGTCATAGCCAAACGTCTTGTGCTGGGCCCTTAGCAGCGATTGCGCCATGCCAAACCCCATGGAGCCGAGACCTATAAGGGCGGTTTGCTGTTGCGGTGTCATTGAAAACGAGGCTCCTTTGCGCGCTACCAGAAGGCGTCTGTCTATAGCGAGAGGCATTATGTTTACGTAAACATTTGACGATCGGTGTAATGATTACGTAAACATGTGTCAATCAATGATTGGGCAGGGCCTGCAGTGAAGCCAACGACATCAGAACGAAAACGCTCAAAATCGGCGCGACCGACGATGCACGATGTGGCGGCTGCGGCTGGCGTCAGTCAGATGACTGTGAGCCGAGTTCTGCGCGGCGACGGCAATGTTTCGGAAGACGTCAAAGCGCGGGTAGCCGCGGCTGTGGCCGACTTGGGGTACATTCAAAACCGCTTGGCCTCCGTGCAGCGCGGCGTCGAGAACCCCATGATCGGGGTGGTCTTGCCGACACTGAAGAACGCCGTGTTTGTCGAAGTTCTCGCGGGGATCAACGACACGCTGTCCAAAGTGAACATGCGGCCAGTCTTTGGCGTCTCAGAGTATTCTGTCGAGCTAGAAGAGCAACTGGTGCGGGACATGCTTTCTTGGCAGCCCAGCGGCCTCATTCTGGCAGGCATGGAGCATACGGAGTGGCTTCGGAGCAGTGTGGTTCAGTCGGGCGTGCGAGTGGCAGAGATCATGGATGTGGACGGGCAGGCCATATCGGCAGCCTTTGGCATATCGCAGTCCCGAGCGGGTGAAGAGATGGCCGACCATCTGCTTGAAAGAGGTCACCGAAAGTTCGCGTATCTCGGAAGTCAGGGCGGTAGCGACTTGCGCGCTGTCAAACGCCTTGCGGCGTTCCGGGCGCGGATCGAAGAGGGGGGTGGAGACATCGTTTATAAAGAGGTTTCGGAGCAACCGTCCTCCATGGCGCTGGGCCGGGAACTGACGTCGGACTGTCTCAAAAACATCCAGGGTTGTGACGCGATCTACTATTCTAACGATGACCTCGCGGCCGGGGGGCTGATGCACTGTATCAGCCACGGCGTTTCTGTCCCGGGTGACATTGCGCTGGCCGGGTTCAACGACTTGCCATTCCTGTCAGCGCTCCCGCAGCGCATCACCACCACGCGTACTCCACGCTATGAAATGGGCGAGATAGCTGCTCGCTTTGTCTCCGGACAAGTGGGTGCCGTTGGGGGGGTGAACGAGCTCCCGGCAGAACTGATTGCTGGAGAAACCAGCTAGGCCGTCGCATTGCGTATAGCGTAACACATTAATCTAATTGGATTATCTCGAGTCTTTCGGCGCGCATCTGCAGCATCATTGATTTATTCGTTCGACCGATTTAAAAAATTGGAAAGGAGATTCGAATGCCTCGAGTGACTGCTGAACGGGTTAAGGAAACAAAGCGCGAGCTTCTGGATGCCGCGCAGAAAGTTCTGCTTGAGGAAGGATATTCAGGCCTATCGACCCGCCGCGTTGCTGAAGCCGCAGGCACGCAGATGAGCCAGATCCAGTATCACTTCGGTTCGAAAGAGGGGATGATCCTGGCCCTGTTTGAATACCTGAACGACCAACTGATCGACCGGCAAACCAAGACCTTCGCAAACCCTGATCTGAGTGTATCCGAGAAATGGGCGATGTCCTGTGACTACCTCGATGACGATATCGGATCCGGCTATGTGCGTGTTTTGATGGAGCTGACCGCAGCGGGTTGGAGCAATCCCGCGATTGGCGCTGCCGTTCGCGCCGCCTACGCCGAATGGCGCGAGCTGATCCTGACGCTCACCCGGCAAATTGAAGAAAAGACCGGATCGCTTGGGCCGTTCTCAGCGGAAGATATCGTGGCCTTGGTCAGTGCGGCATTTATCGGCTCCGAAGCAGCCATCATGCTCGACTATGAGTCGCCAGAAGTTCCATTCCG